>NZ_BAAAHG010000003.1:0-234311 GCF_039525155.1 Streptomyces thermoalcalitolerans
ACCGGCCCGCCCGGTGTCGGGGCATCAACATATCTGGCGTTGACTTTTGGCACGCTGTTGAGTTCTCAAGGAACGGACGCTTCCTTCGTACTCACCCTCACAGGGCTTTCCTCCGGGCGCTTCCCTTCGGTGTTCACTACGTTAGCCGATCTCCCCGGCAATTCATAATCGCCTTCCGCGGGCTTGAATCAGGGCGCACGGGCGCACCAAACTCGCCCCCGCTTGAGGGATGCTCGGTAAGTAGTGGATTGGCCGCTCCGGCTGCAGGCAAGGGCCGTACCCGGTTCAGCGGCTCGGACTACGTTACGTACCTTCCCCCGGCAAGTCAACTTCGTCGGCGCCGCGGCACATGGGGGCGGTAGGGGCTCACCGTCGGGTCGTCGGCGACCCAGAAGCGCCAGGGGTGGGCCTTCCCGCAGCCCCCCGCGCCGGCGACCCCGACGCGGGGGCCGTTGCGTACCTGGTCGGGGGGTGTCGGGGTGCCGGTCAGGACACGTATGGGGGTGTCGCCGGCGGCGCAGGCGTCGGTGCCGTCGAGGGTCCGGTCCACGTCCAGGGCCATGGCCAGGCGGGCGGGGCCCTTGGCGAGTTCCTTGTCGTTGCGGGCCGAGAGCCGGCGGGCGCGGGCCAGCTCGGCGCCCTCGACGATCTCGCCGGCCCGGAGCAGGACTCCGCTCGCCTGGCCCTCCGGCCCGCACACCAGGTTCATGCAGTGCCACATGCCGTAGGTGAAGTAGACGTACACGTGGCCGGGCGGGCCGAACATCACGCCGTTGCGGGCGGTGCGGCCGCGGTAGGCGTGGGAGCCCGGGTCGTTCGGGCCGTCGTAGGCCTCGACCTCGGTCAGGCGCAGCACGATCGGACCGTCGGGGGTCGTTCGCACCAGAAGCCGGCCCAGCAGATCGGGAGCGACCTCCAGGACGGGGCGGTCGAAGAACTCTCTGGGCAGGGGCGTACGGTCCGAGGGCGCGATCATGGCTTCCGAGCGTAATCCAGACGGATGGGCTCTTGTCCGTGTTCGGGGATCGTCCCCCTTGCGGGGTGCGGCCACGGAACCGGTGGCGGTCGGACCGCGTGTGTACGAATCAGAATTCACACCATAGGGAGAATCATGGGGTTCAAGAAGCTGTTCGCGAGCCTCGGCGTCGGCGGTGCCTCGGTCGAGACGGTGCTGCATGAGCACAACGTCGTGCCGGGCGGGGTCGTCCAGGGGGAAGTGCACATCCAGGGCGGCACGGTCAACCAGCAGATCGAAGGGCTGTCGGTCGGGCTGCAGGCGCGGGTCGAGGTCGAGAGCGGAGACCAGGAGTACAAGCAGGACATCGAGTTCACCAAGGTGCAGATAGGCGGTGCCTTCGAGCTCCAGGCAGGAGCCGTGCACACGGTTCCGTTCGGGCTGGAGATCCCGTGGGAGACGCCGATCACGATGATCGACGGGCAGGCGCTGCGGGGCATGAACGTCGGGGTGACCACGGAGCTGGCGATCGCGCGTGCCGTGGACTCGGGTGACCTGGACCCGATCAATGTGCACCCGCTGCCGGTGCAGAAGGCGATCCTGGACGCGTTCATCCGCCTCGGTTTCCGGTTCAAGAACGCGGATCTGGAGCGCGGGCACATCCGCGGGACGCGGCAGCGGCTGCCGTTCTACCAGGAGATCGAGTTCTACCCGCCGGCGCAGTACCGGGGGCTGAACCAGGTCGAACTGAGCTTCGTGGCCGACGAGCACGCCATGGACGTGGTGCTGGAGATGGACAAGAAGCCGGGGCTGTTCAGCGAGGGCAGCGACACCTTCCGGTCGTTCCAGGTGGGCCTGCACGACTTCCAGGGGACCGACTGGGCGGCATATCTGCACCAGTGGATCGCCGAGGTCGGCAGCAGGCGCAACTGGTTCTAGGCTCGGGAGCCGAAGGCCCAGAAGCGATCAGGAGGTTATCGAGGTGACCGAGCTCAGGAGACGGCCCCTCCCCCACGACTTCCATCCGCCCGTGCCGTCGTTCACGGTCACGAGCAACGACGTCCAGGAGGGTGCGACGCTCCAGGAGGCCCAGCTCCACGCGGGCGGGAACATCTCGCCGCATCTGCGCTGGGAGGGCTTCCCCCCGGAGACCAAGAGCTTCGCCGTGACCTGCTACGACCCGGACGCCCCGACGGGCAGCGGGTTCTGGCACTGGGTGCTGTTCGACATCCCGGCCTCCGTGACAGAGCTGCCGACGGGTGCGGGCAGCGGCACGTTCGAGGGGTTGCCCGAGGGCGCCGTGCACGCGCGCAACGACTACGGGACGAAGGACTTCGGGGGTGCCGCGCCGCCGCCGGGGGACGGACCGCACCGGTACGTCTTCACGGTGTACGCCGTCGACCAGGAGAAACTGGGCCCGGACTCGGACGCCTCTCCCGCCGTGGTGGGCTTCAACCTGCGTTTCCACACACTGGCGAGGGCCCAGCTGATCGGTGAGTACGAGAACCCCGCCAAGGACTGACTTCCGCGCGGCCCGGTTCTCTGTTCACTGAACGTTTGCCCGTCTTCGGTCATGGAAGTGATCGAAGGCGGGCATTTATTGCGTTGTCCCATCCCGGCGTGCCCGGCCAGAGTTGACCCAGCCCGCCGCGGGGTGGGCCGATGCGCACGAAAGGTGGGCCGGAATGCGGGACACACTGGTGCTGAACGCGAGCTTCGAGCCGCTGTCGACGGTGACGCTGAAGCGGGCCATCGTGCTGGTGCTGCAGTCGAAGGCCGTGGTCGAGCAGGCGCACCCCGAACTGCGGATGCGGGCGGCATCGGTGGACATACCCGTGCCCCGGGTGATCCGGCTGTGCCGGTATGTACGGGTCCCCTTCCGAAGACAGGCTCCATGGTCGAGACGGGGTGTGCTGGTACGGGACCGGCACCGGTGCGCGTACTGCGGCCGGCGGGCGACGACCGTGGACCATGTGGTGCCGCGGTCGCAGGGCGGGCAGGACACCTGGCTGAACACGGTGGCCTCGTGCGCGGAGGACAACCACCGGAAGGCGGACCGGACTCCGGAGCAGGCGGGCATGCCGCTGCTGTGGGAGCCGTTCGAGCCCACGCCGACCGACGCGATGCTTCTGTCCCTGGGGCAGGAGGAGTTCGAGGCGCTGCCCTCCTGGCTGGTCCGGCGGGCCGCGTGACGGCTGCGTGACTCCGGGCGGCGGGACCTCACCGGACTCCGGGCGGCGGGGCCCACCAGCGGTGTGGGGCCCGCCTTTCCCATGGCCGTGAGGCCCGGGCCCACCGCGGGAGGCGGGGCCGCTTCCGTCAGTCGATGGACGGCTTCTCGCGGCGCTCGGTGTTCGTGTTCGCACCGGCGTCGCCCGCACCTCCGCCCCGGGCGCTGAAGTTCCCGATGGCCCCGGACAGGCCCTTGAGAGCCTCGCCGATTTCGCTGGGGACGATCCAGAGCTTGTTGGCGTCGCCCTCGGCGATCTTGGGGAGCATCTGGAGGTACTGGTAGGACAGCAGCTTCTGGTCCGGGTCACCGGCGTGGATCGCCTCGAAGACCGTACGGACGGCCTGGGCCTCGCCCTCGGCGCGCAGGGCCGCGGCCTTGGCCTCACCCTCGGCACGGAGGATCTGGGCCTGCTTCTCGCCCTCGGCGCGCAGGATCTCGGACTGCCGGACGCCCTCGGCCTGGAGAATCGCGGCGCGCTTGTCACGGTCGGCGCGCATCTGCTTCTCCATCGAGTCCTGGATGGAGGTCGGGGGCTCGATGGCCTTGAGCTCGACGCGGTTGACGCGGATGCCCCACTTGCCGGTGGCCTCGTCGAGGACGCCGCGCAGGGCCGCGTTGATCTCCTCGCGGGAGGTCAGGGTGCGCTCGAGGTCCATGCCGCCGATGATGTTGCGCAGGGTGGTGACGGTGAGCTGCTCGATGGCCTGGATGTAGCTGGCGACCTCATAGGTGGCGGCGCGGGCGTCGGTCACCTGGTAGTAGATGACGGTGTCGATGTTGACGACCAGGTTGTCCTGGGTGATCACCGGCTGCGGCGGGAAGGGGACGACCTGCTCACGCAGGTCGATGCGGTTGCGGATGGTGTCGATGAACGGAACGACGATGTTGAGGCCCGCGTTCAGCGTCCGTGTGTAGCGGCCGAAGCGCTCGACGATGGCAGCGCTCGCCTGCGGGATGACCTGGATGGTCTTGATCAAGGCGATGAAGACCAACACCACCAGAATGATCAGGACGATGATGACCGGTGCCATCGTTGCTGCCCGTACCCCTTCTCCGCCTCGGCTCTTTCGGAGGATCTTGTGGCTGTTGAAGATCTTGGCTGGTCGAGTCTGACAGACCGTCAGGCACCTTGTAAGGTGTTCGGTCCACTTGCGCCGCCCGGTGGGACGGTCATATGACGATGGCGGTGGCCCCCTCGATGTCCACGACGTCCACCTGTTCACCGACTTCGTAGACGCGATCGGTGTCGAGTGCGCGCGCCGACCAGATCTCCCCGGCGAGCTTGACACGGCCGCCCGAGCCGTCGACGCGTTCGAGTACGACGGCCTGCTTGCCCTTCAACGCGTCGACGCCCGTGGCCAGTTCGGGGCGCTGCCTGTTGTGCCGGGCGGCGATGGGCCGGACCACGGCGATGAGGGCGACGGAGACCACGACAAAGGTGAGCACCTGGGCGACGATGCCGAAGCCGAAGCCTGCGACGATCGCGGCGGCGACAGCGCCCACCGCGAACATGCCGAACTCCGGCATGGCGGTCACCACGAGCGGAATTCCGAGCCCTACCGCACCGACCAGCCACCACACCCACGCGTCGATGTTGTCCACATGTTCATGGTAAGCCGCGGCCGACGACGACGGACAGAGCGCAGTAAAAGGGATTGGGACAAAAGGCGGATCCAAAAGGAGGATCCAAGAGGCGGATCAGGACAACGGCAGGCCCTGGGCGGTCCAGCGGTCGCCGACCTGCTCGACGACGAGCGGGAGGCCGAAGCACAGGGAGAGGTTGCGGGAGGTGAGCTCGAGCTCCAGGGGGCCGGCGGTCAGGACCTTGCCCTGGCGGATCATCAGAACGTGGGTGAAGCCGGGGGCGATCTCCTCGACATGGTGGGTGACCATGATCATCGAGGGGGCGATCGGGTCGCGGGCGAGCCGGCCGAGGCGGCGGACCAGGTCCTCACGGCCGCCGAGGTCGAGGCCGGCGGCGGGCTCGTCGAGCAGGAGCAGCTCGGGGTCGGTCATCAGGGCGCGGGCGATCAGGGTGCGCTTGCGCTCGCCCTCGGACAGGGTGCCGAACTTCCGGTCGAGGTGCTCGCTCATCCCGAGGCGGTCGAGGAAGGCGCGGGCACGCTGCTCGTCGATGTCCTCGTACTCCTCCTGCCAGCCGGCGGTCATGCCGTAGGCGGCGGTGAGCACGGTCTGCAGCACGGTCTGGCTCTTGGGGAGCTTCTCGGCCAGGGCGATGCCGGCCATGCCGATGCGGGGGCGCAGGTCGAAGACGTCGGTGCCGGGCCTGCCGAGGGTCTCGCCGAGGACGGTGACCGTGCCGCGGGTGGGGAAGAGATAGGTCGAGGCGATGTTCAGCAAGGTGGTCTTGCCGGCGCCGTTGGGGCCGAGGATGACCCAGCGCTCGCCCTCCTTGACCGACCAGGAGACCTGGTCCACCAGAGCCCGGCCCTCACGGATCACGGATACGTCCTGAAGCTCCAGAACATCGCTCATGAGCGCGTTGTCTCCCCTTGCAGTGTGCCGCCGGTCTCGGCCGTCGCGTACGCCTGTGGCTCGGTCCGCCGCGCCGGTGGGCGCAGCCCCCCCACGAATCTACGCCACGAGCCGGGCAGGGCTGCCCATCGGTCCTCTCCTTAGGGTGGAGACATGCTCTCGGAACCGCGTTCTGGACGCCTCACCGCATGGGGAAATGCCCTTTTGTCTGGATATGTATCGCCGGACGATGCCGTGCTCGCCGTGGTCGGTGAGGATGCCGTCCATCGCGTGGAGGGGCTGCCCGGGGAACCGGGGCCGGTCGGGCTCACGCTGGCCCTGGGGCGGCTGCGGACGCTCGGGGTGACGGCGCTGCGGGTGGCGCTGCCCGTGCCGGGGCATCCGCTGGGGCTGAGCGGGCCGCCGGAGTTCAACGCACGGGCGCTGGAAGCCGAGGAGGCGGTGATCTGTCATGGGGCTGCTTTCGGGCTGGTGCCTCTGGTGCACGAGGCGGGACCCGAGGGAGACGTGCATGTCGAGGTGGTGTGGCAGGTGCTGCCCGCGCGACAGGCCCCGCCGGCCGATGTGCCGTCGCTGGGTGAGGCCGAACGAGAGCTGGCGGAGGCGTTGCGGGAGGCCACGGAGACGCTGACACGGCTGGATGTGGCCGGGTCGGGGCCGGTGGCCCGGGCCGCGGTCGACGCGTACCGGGCCCGGGCCGAGGAGGGGAACGGGCAGGGGGTGCTGGCGCCCGGGTATCCGCCGCGGGCGGCGCGGGTGCTGGAGCTGGCGCGGCGCGTGGGACTGCTGGTGTCGCTGGCGTACGAGAACGGGCACGGGGGTGCGGTGAGCGCGTTCGAGATGGGGGCGCGGGGGGAGGTGCTGCGCATGGTGGAGCGGACGGCCCGGCGGGCGCGGGTCGCGGCGTACAACTCCGTTGTGGAGGAGCGGGAGAAGGGCGTGCGGTGAGCGTGGGGCGCGCAAGCGTCCGGCATTGTTCCGCGGGGGGAGCGGAGAGTGCCGCCCGGCGCCATGGGGTGCCGTCCGCGCCCGTCCGTACCGCCCTGCGGCACACCGCCGCGCGGGACGGCGGCTGCCCGCGGGATCATTCGACTCCGTGGCGTACCGCCCACAGGGCGGCCTGGGTGCGGTCGGAGAGGTCCAGTTTCATCAGGATGTTGGAGACGTGGGTCTTGACGGTCTTCTCGGACAGGACCAGGGCCCGGGCGATCTCGCGGTTGGAGCGGCCGTCGGCGATCAGGGCGAGGACCTCGCGCTCCCGTTCCGTCAGGGAGCTCCCGCGGCCCTGACCGGGGGTGGTCTCCTCCTGGGACAGCAGGGCGCTGGCCACCTCCGGCTGGAGCAGGACGTGACCGGCGTGCACCGAGCGGATGGCCCCGGCGAGCGCGTCGGGGTCCACGTCCTTGTAGACGTACCCGGCGGCGCCCGCGCGCAGGGCCGGGACGACCGTGCGCTGCTCGGTGAAGCTGGTGACGATCAGCACACGCGCGGGGTTGCCGAGCTCGCGGAGCCGGCGCAGTGCCTCGACGCCGTCCAGGACGGGCATCCTGACGTCCATGAGGACGACGTCGGGCCTCAGTTCCTCGGCCCGGGCGACGCCCTCGGCGCCGTCGGCCGCCTCGCCCACGACCTCGATGTCGTCCTGCACCTCCAGGAAGGTGCGCAGGCCCCGGCGGACCACCTGGTGGTCGTCGACGAGCAACACCTTGATCGGTTCAGCCACCGGGGACCTCCATCTCGATCGTGGTGCCCTTGCCGGGCGCCGATTCCACCGTCAGCCGGCCGCCGACTCCGCTCGCCCGGTCCCGCATGGAGACCAGGCCGAGGTGGCGGCCGGCCCGGCGTACCGCCATGGGGTCGAAGCCGATGCCGTCGTCGGTGATCCGCAGGACGGCGCCGCGGCCACGGCGCTCCAGGACGACGTCGACCTGCTTGGCCTGTGCGTGCCGCAGCGCGTTGTGCAGGGCCTCCTGGGCGACGCGGAGCGTGGCCTCCTCCTGGGCGGACGGCAGGGCGCGCACCCCGCGTGCGGTGAAGGTGACGCGTGCGCTGTGGGCGCGGTCGAGGACCTGGACCTGGGTGCGGAGGGTGGCGACCAGACCGTCCTCGTCGAGGGCCGCGGGGCGCAACTCCACGACGGCGGCGCCCAGTTCGTCGGCCGCCTCGGCGGCGAGGGCGGCCACCTGCTGCAACTCGCCCTTGGCGCGCGCCGGATCGCGGTCGATGAGGGCGGCGGCGGCCTGGGCGGTCAGCCGCAGGGAGAACAGCTTCTGGCTGACCGCGTCGTGCAGTTCGTGGGCGAGGCGGGAGCGCTCCTCGGCGATGGTCAGTTCGCGGCTGCGTTCGTAGAGACGGGCGTTGGTGAGGGCGATCGCGGCGTGCTGGGCGAGGATGGAGAGCAGTTCCTCGTCCTCCGCGGTGAAGCCGCAGCCGCCCTCGGGCTTGGGGCAGCGCTTGTTCGCCAGGAACAGCGCGCCGAGGACCTCGTCGCCGTCGCGGATCGGCAGGCCCAGGAAGTCGGACAGCTCGGGGTGGGCGGACGGCCATCCCTCGAAGCGCGGGTCCTTGCGCACGTCCGCGAGACGCTCGGTCCTGGCCTCGTGCAGCATCGCGGCGAGGACGCCGTGCTGGCGCGGCAGCGGACCGATGGCCCGCCACTGCTCGTCGCTGACCCCGTCGACCACGAACTGGGCGAAGCCGCCGTGGTCGTCCGGTACGCCGAGAGCGGCGTACTGCGCGTCGAGCAGCTCGCGTGCCGAGACGACGATCGTCTTCAGGACGTCGCGGACCTCGAGATGCCTGCTCATGGCCAGCAGCGCGGAACTCACCGCGGCGAGGCCGGACGGGGGACCTTGACTCATGTCCTCACGGTACCGGCGGGATCCGACGACGCGGATCGGCCCCGTGACGGCCCTGCCCGGGTCTGTGGTCCTAGGCCCGCGGGCCGAGGACGGACGGTCCCGGACCAGAGGACCGGATCGCCCGCCCTACGGCGAAGAGCCCCGTCGATCTGCGGCTCGCGTCCGAGGCGGCGCCAAAGTCGCCGTTCCTACGGTGGGCGGCGCGCCGGTCCGGCGGCGCACGAGGACGACCCGGCGGCGAGGGCCGGGTCATGACCGAGGGACGAGTGCCATGCCAGTAGCGATCATCACGGGGGCCTCGAAGGGGCTGGGGCGGGCCCTGGCCGAGGCGCTGGCCGCACAGGGCTGGGACCTGGTGCTCGACGCCAGGAACGCCCGGGTGCTGGAGGAAGCGGCCCGGGCCGTCTCCGCGCAGGGCACACGGGTGGAGGCCCTGCCCGGGGACGTCACGGACGCCGGGCACCGGGCCGGGCTGGTGGCGGCCGCGCGCGGGCTGGGCGGGGTCGACCTGGTGGTGCACAACGCGAGCGCGCTGGGCGCGGAGCCGCTCGTACGGCTGGCGGAACTGCCCCTGGAGGGGCTGCGCCGGGCCCTGGAGGTGAACACGGTCGCGGCCCTGGGTCTGGCGCAGGAGGCGCTGCCGGCGCTGCGGGACTCGGCGCAGGGCACGGTGATCGCGGTGAGTTCGGACGCTGCCGTCGAGGCGTACGAGACCTGGGGCGGCTACGGGGCGTCGAAGGCGGCGCTGGACCATCTGGCGGCGGTGCTCGCCAGGGAGGAGCCGGGGCTGCGGGTGTGGGCGGTGGACCCGGGGGACATGGACACCGACCTGTACGCGGCGGCCGTACCGGACGACGACACCCCGCGTCCGGCGCCGAAGGAGGTGGTGCCGGCGTTCCTGCGGCTGCTGACGGAGCGGCCGGCCAGCGGCCGTTACAGCGCGCCCGCCCTGCTGGAGGAGCGGTGACCCTGGCCGTGCGGGTTCCGCGGGAGCTGTCGGCGCGGGTGCCAGCCGAGCAGCGGGGCCCCGGGCTGGACCGGGACGCCGTGCGTCTGCTGGTGTCGCGTGGCACCGAGGTGTCGCACCACGTCTTCCGGGAGCTGCCGCGGCTGCTGTGCGCCGGGGACCTGCTCGTGGTGAACACCTCCCCCACGCTGGCCGCCGCGGTGGACGGGCGGATCGGGCGCACGGACGTGGTGGTGCACTTCTCCACGCGCGGGGACGACGGCCGCTGGGCGGTGGAGCTGCGGGAGCCGGACGGAAGGGGGACCACGCGCGCGCGTGCGGCCGCGCCCGCGGAAGGAGAAGTGGTGCTGCCCGGAGGCGTACGGCTGACGCTGGAGGAGCCGCTGAGCGCACAGAGTGCGCGGCTGTGGTGGGCGCGGGTGGCGGGGCCCTCGGTGCTCGGGATGCTGCGGGTGCACGGGCGGCCCATCCGTTACTCCTACACGGAGCGGGATCAGCCCCTGTCCGTCTACCAGACGGTGTTCACGGTGCCGTCGGCCGACGGTTCGGGCAGTGCGGAGATGCCGAGCGCGGCACGGCCCTTCACCAGGCGGCTGGTGGCCCGGCTGGTGAGCCGGGGGGTGCTGTTCGCACCGGTCGTCCTGCACACGGGCGTGGCCTCGGCCGAGGCGCATGAGCCGCCGTATCCGGAGCGGTTCTCGGTGTCCGAGGCATCGGCCCGGTTGATCAACGGCGTACGGGCGAGCGGCGGCCGGGTGATCGCGGTGGGGACCACGGCGGTGCGGGCCGTGGAGTCGGCGGCCGGGCCGGACGGCGTGGTCCGGGCGGCCTCGGGGTGGACCGACCTCGTGGTGACGCCCGAGCGCGGCGTACGGGTCGTGGACGGGCTGCTGACCGGGCTGCACGAGCCGGAGGCCTCGCATCTGCTGATGCTGGAGGCGGTCGCGGGCCGGGCGGCGGTCGAACGCGGGTACGAACAGGCCGTTCGTGAGCGCTATCTCTGGCACGAATTCGGTGACGTGCACCTCGTTCTTCCGGAGGAGAACACTCACCGGGAGCATTGCGACGGCAACGCCACGTAACAAAAACTCCCCTCCGATGTGAAGAGGCGCATAGGGCACGCATCACGTACGAAGCGGCGTAGGAGTCACGGACGCCCTTGATGAGCGGGACAGATGGAGCCATCTGTCCCGTTTTGTCCGTTCCCATTCTCCTATCCGGCTTCGTACATCACATCTTTGCCCGCCGATTTTGCGGCCGCTAAGAATTGCTCCCGTCGCTCAGCGCCGCGGATCTCTGCTCGCGGCTTGTGCGCGGGGAGGGCCCCTTCCCGCAGTCCGGAGAGCGACCTCCGTGCTACTCGAAGAGGTCCATTCGTCATGCCCGCTCACCTCCGTGCCCGTGCCCTCGGCCGTGCCCTGACCACGCGCCGCAAGTGCGTCGCCGCCGGCACCGCCGTGCTCGGTGCCGCCACTCTGGCCGTCTCCGCCGTGCCCAGCCAGGCCCAGCCGGCCACCGGCGCCGCCACCGTCACCGCGGCCCCGGTGCAGCTCGGCGCCCAGCCGATCAAGGGGGTCAAGGCCGCTGTCACCGACCAGCTGGCCGGTGAGAGCGTGAAGATCCAGGCCATCGAGGCCAGGCAGCAGGCCGCCAGGAAGGCCGTCGCCGAGAAGGCCGCGGTCAGGAAGGCGGTCGCCCGTGCCGCCGAGAAGGCCGTCGCCGGGAAGGCGGCCGCCCAGAAGGCCGTCGTCACGAAGGCCCGGGCCACGCACCGGGCCGAGCAGGCCGTGAGCCGGTCCGCCGCACGCCCGCAGGCGCAGAAGGCCGCCGCCCCCACCCGCTACCCCAACAACCTGGACGGCTGGATCCGGGAGTCGCTGGCCATCATGAGGAAGCACAACATCCCCGGCACCTACCAGGGCCTGTACCGGAACATCATGCGGGAGTCCTCGGGCAACCCCTACGCCATCAACAACTGGGACATCAACGCCCGCAACGGCATCCCCTCCAAGGGTCTGCTCCAGGTGATCCCGCCGACCTTCAGGGCGTACCACGTGCCGGGCACCTCGTGGAACATCTACGACCCGGTCGCCAACATCACCGCCGCCGCCAACTACGCGGCCCACCGGTACGGCTCGATCGACAACGTCTACAGCGCGTACTGACGCACCGGGGCCGGCGCGGGCCCGGACACCACGTGCGAGGGGCGGCACCCCGGCGGGGTGCCGCCCCTCGGCGTCCTCGGCACGCTCTCGTGCGGTTACTTGCGCATGACCTCCGGCTCGTGGCGGCGCAGGAAGCGTGCCACCAGGAAGCCGCAGACCACTCCGAGGGCGAGCAGCGCGGCCATGTCGACGGCCCAGGCCGACGCCGTGTGGTCCCACAGCGGGTCGGTGCTGGACGGGTCCTCGGTGTTCGGGGCGATGTTGTTGAAGTCCAGCGTGGTGCCGGCGGCGGCCACCGCCCAGCGCGACGGCATCAGGTAGGAGAACTCGTTGACACCGACGGTGCCGTTCAGGGTGAACAGGCAGCCGGTGAACACCACCTGGACGATCGCGAACATCACCAGCAGCGGCATGGTCTTCTCCGCGGTCTTCACCAGCGAGGAGATGACCAGGCCGACCATCATCGAGGTGAAGCCGAGCGCCATGATCGGCAGGCACAGCTCGAACAGCGTCGCGTTGCCCAGGATCAGCCCCTCCTCCGGGATCTCACGGCTGGAGAAGCCGATGAGGCCGACCATCAGGCCCTGCAGCACGGTGATGACACCGAGCACGACCACCTTGGACATCAGATACGCCGAGCGGGACAGGCCGGTGGCGCGTTCCCGCTCGTAGATGACCCGTTCCTTGATCAGCTCGCGGACGGAGTTCGCGGCCCCCGCGAAGCAGGCGCCGACCGCGAGGATCAGCAGCACCGTGGTCGCCGTGCCGTTCGGGATGGGCACGCCGGTCTTCGGGTTGACCGGGTTGACCAGCAGCCCCCTGTCGTGGTCGATGAGCAGGCTGACCGCGCCGAGCACCGCCGGCAGGATCACCGTCAGCGCCATGAAGCCCTTGTCGGAGGCGATCACCGCCATGTACCGCCGGATCAGGGTCATCAGCTGCGAGCCCCAGCTCTGCGGCTTGGGCGGCCTGACGGCCTGCGGCGGCGGCAGCTGCGCGGACTGCGGGGCGACCGCGTCGATGTCCGCGGCGTACATCTGGTAGTGCTGCGAGCCCTTCCAGCGGCCCGCCCAGTCGTAGTCGCGGTAGTTCTCGAAGGCGGAGAACACATCGGCCCAGCTGTCGTAGCCGAAGAAGTTCAGCGCCTCCTCCGGCGGGCCGAAGTAGGCCACGGAACCGCCCGGCGCCATCACCAGCAGCTTGTCGCACAGCGCCAGCTCGGCCACCGAGTGGGTGACGACGAGGACGGTGCGGCCGTCGTCGGCCAGGTCCCGCAGCAGCTTCATGACGTCGCGGTCCATGCCCGGGTCGAGACCGGAGGTCGGCTCGTCCAGGAAGATCAGCGACGGCTTGGTGAGCAGCTCCAGGGCCACCGACACACGCTTGCGCTGGCCGCCGGAGAGGGAGGTGACCTTCTTGTCCTTGTGGACGTCCAGCTTCAGCTCGCGCAGCACCTCGTCGATGCGGGCCTCGCGCTCGGCGGCCGTGGTGTCGGCCGGGAAGCGGAGCTTGGCCGCGTACTTCAGCGCCCTTTTGACGGTCAGTTCCTTGTGCAGGATGTCGTCCTGCGGGACCAGACCGATGCGCTGACGCAGCTCGGCGAACTGCTTGTAGAGGTTCCGGCCGTCGTAGAGGACCTCGCCCTGGTCGGCGGGCCGGTAGCCGGTGAGCGCCTTGAGCAGGGTCGACTTGCCGGAGCCGGACGGGCCGATGACCGCGATCAGCGACTTCTCCGGGACGCCGAAGGAGACGTCCTTGAGGATCTGCTTGCCGCCGTCGACCGTGACGGTCAGATGACGGGCGGAGAAGGTCACCTCACCGGTGTCGACGAACTCCTCCAGCCGGTCGCCGACGATCCGGAACGTCGAGTGGCCGATGCCGACGATGTCGTTCGGGCCGAGCTGCACCGAGCCGCCCTTGGGTATCGGCTGGCCGTTGACGTACGTGCCGTTGTGCGAGCCGAGGTCGCGGATCTCGAAACGGCCGTCGGGCGTGGCGTGGAACTCCGCGTGGCTGCGGGAGACCTGGAGGTCGGAGACGACCAGGTCGTTCTCCAGGGCACGGCCGATGCGCATCACACGGCCGAGTGAGAACTGGTGGAAGGTGGTGGGACTGCGGTCACCGTGGACCGGCGGCGCTCCGGCGCCGGAGCCGGGACCCTGCTGATGCGGAATCGACGGTGCCTTCGGTCCCTGCTGCTGTTGCTGCCAGCCGGCCTGCGGCGCCTGCTGCTGCGGCGCCTGCTGCTGCGCCCAGCCGGGGTCGGCGCCCTGGGCGGCGTGCGGCTGCTGCTGAGGCTGGGCCTGCGGCGTGCCCACGGCGGCCGCGGCGACGGAGAAGCTCAGCCGCGGCCCGTCGGTCGCGTTGCCGAGATGGACCACCGTGCCGGAGCCGATCTCCCACTGCTGGATCCGTTGGCCCTGCACATACGTGCCGTTGGTACTGCCCTGGTCCTCGATGACCCAACTGCGGCCGTTGAAGCCGACCATGGCATGACGCCAGGAGACCCTGGCGTCCTCGAACACTATGTCGCCCTGCGGATCACGTCCCAGGGCGTAGCTCCTGGACGGGTCCAGCGTCCAGGTCCGTCCATTGGTTTCCAGTACGAGTTCCGGCACTCCATGCCCCACTGAGTTGTCCCCCGAGTTACCCCCGTCGCAGGGAGTCTAGGGATGTCGAACATCGTGGGGAACTATTTCAGGATCTCGCCTCTGACCGAAATCCGGGGCTTGCGACGTGTACGTACGTCCGCTTCGAGTGCTTTCTCACCGACGGGCGTTGAAAACCGGCCGTAGAGTGGTATTCCCCGCAAGGGGGATATGCGCGGCAGTCGTGCCGTGCCGCGGATCGGGGGGTCTGCCATGAGCGCTGCCACGGGAACCGGAACCGCGAGGCGCGGTGCACATCCGCCCTGGCCGGACATACTGCTGGCCGCGATCGCCTCCGTGAGCTGGGCGTTGATCGGCATGGTGGGCACGGCGGCGCTGGGACTGCATCTGCTGGGGGCCGGCTCGGCGGGGCCGCTCGGCCCCATGACCGCCGCGGTGGTGGCCCTGGGGGCCGGTGGTTCGGTCACGCCGTCCGGCGAGGTGTCCGCGTTCGGCTCGAAGGGCGTCGAGATCCACACCGCCCTCCAGATCACGCCACTGGGGGTGAGCCTGGTCGGGGCGCTGCTGCTGTCGTGGTTCTTCCTGCGCTCCCTGCGCACGGCGGGCACGGTGATCTCCCCGGCCGAACTCCTCGCCCGGGCGGGCGCGGTGATGGCGCTGTTCACGGCGATGCTGGGCGGGCTGGCCTGGGCCGGGCACGGTGTCGTCGCGCTCGACGAAGACGTGCTCGAGCCGGGCGGCGGGCCGGGGGGCGTGGGCGTTCCCGGGCTGGACGGCCTGGGGGACATCGGCGGTCTCCTCCCCGGCGGCATCGGCGAACTGATCGGTGCCCGGCCGACGGCCGGCTTCGCCGTCGACACGGCGCCGACCCTGCTGGGCGGGCTCGGCTGGTCGGCCGGGATCCTGCTGATCGCCCTGCTGGCCTCGCGCCGCACACCGTTGCCGCGGGGCTGGGACGCCGTGCACCGGGTGGTGCGGCCGGCCGTGTCCGCGGTGGTCACCGTGGTGCTGATCGCGGTGGCCGCGGGTGCGGCGACGGCGGCGTACACGGCGGCCGGCGACGACCGTCCCCGGCGCGTCCTGGGCGCCGCCCTGCTCGGCATGCCCAACGGGGTGTGGCTCGGTGTCCCGGTGGGCCTGTTCGTGCCCTTCGACGGCAGGGCGACCGGCGAACCGGCCGGCTTCCTGCCCGCTCCCCTGGACAGGATCCTGAGCGTGTCCTCCGACCAGCCGGTCACCCTGTCCCGGCTGGCCGGCCTGGACGGCCGGATGTGGCTGCTGGGGGTGGCGGCGGCACTGCTGATGCTGCTGGCGGGGGTTCTGACGGCCGTACGGACGCCGGTGGAGGCGGGGCAGAAGGCCCTGGGCCTCGCGGGTCGCTGCGCGCTGCGGCTGGGCATCGTCACCGCGCTGACGCTTCCGCTGCTCGCGTGGCTGACGGAGGTGTCCGTGGACGCGTCCCTGTCCGTGCTCGGCTTCGAGCTGGCCGAGGCGGGGGTGGAGCTGCACGGCCGCCCGGGCGCGGCCGTGCTTCTGGGCGCGGTGTGGGGCGCGGGGGCGGGTGCGGCGGGTGCTCTGATGGCTCGCTCCACGGGGGCGGCGGGGCTGCGGGCGGCACCACTGGCACGGGGTGACATGGAGGGCGGCCGGTGGGCGGAGGCCGGGGGCGGGCCGGCGGAGGGCGCCGGTCACGGTCCATGGGCCGCCGCGGGCGAGGCCCGGCGTCCCGGACGCACAAAGCAGCAGGCCGGGCCCTCTGCGCCCGGTACGCCCCGCCGGCCACCGCTTCCGTCCACCACCCCGTATCTCCGCCTGCCCGGTGACCCGCGTTCCCTGGATTCCCCGGAGGACGCCCGTCCGCCGGACGGCCGGGGACAGGGCGGCAAGGCGGCGCCCTCCGGGCGGACGGAGCCTGGAAGCGGCGGGCGGCCCCGGCCCGGGGCGGCGGCCGACGACCTGTACGGCGCTCCGACCGTGATCGGTCCTCTGAAGCCGCCCCCGCGTCCGTCCGGGCGACGTACGGACAAGCGGCCGGGCGACGGTCCGCCGCCCCCACCGCCCCCGCCGCCGGCGCTTCCGCCACGGCCTCCTCGGCCCCCTCGGCAGCCTCCTCAGCCGTCCCAGCCCCCTCGGCCTCCTCGGCCCCCGCAGCAGTGAGATTGTCTTCTTGTCCACCAGGCGGACCTGGGAAGCGGGGGGCATTGGGTGCCGGATACCGTGGAAACACCATGAGCGCTTCGCAGACCACCGACGATCCCACCCTTCTCGTCAAGATCTTCGGGAAGGACAGGCCGGGCATCACAGCCGGACTCTTCGACACTCTCGCCGCCTACTCCGTCGACGTGGTCGACATCGAACAGGTCGTCACCCGTGGCCGTATGGTGCTGTGCGTGCTCATCACCCAGCCGTCCGCCGGGCTCGAGGGTGATCTGCGGGCCACCGTGCACAGCTGGGCCGAGTCGATGAAGATGCAGGCGGAGATCATCTCCGGCCGGGGCGACAACCGGCCGCGCGGTCTCGGGCGCTCCCTGGTCACCGTGCTCGGCCATCCGCTCACCGCGGCGGCGACCGCCCGGATCGCCGCGCGGATCACCGCGTCCGGCGGCAACATCGACCGTATCTTCCGGCTGGCCAAGTACCCGGTGACAGCGGTGGAGTTCGCGGTGTCCGGCGTGGAGACGGAGCCGCTGCGCACCGCTCTGGCCACGGAGGCGGCGGCACTCGGTGTCGATGTGGCGGTCGTCAGCGCGGGTCTGCACCGGCGGGCGCAGCGGCTGGTGGTGATGGACGTGGACTCCACGCTCATCCAGGACGAGGTGATCGAGCTCTTCGCCCGGCACGCCGGCTGCGAGGACAAGGTCGCCGAGGTGACGGCGGCCGCGATGCGCGGTGAGCTGGACTTCGAGGAGTCGCTGCACGCACGTGTGGCCCTGCTGGCGGGGCTGGACGCCTCGGTGGTGGAAAAGGTGCGCAGCGAGGTGCGGCTGACCCCGGGCGCGCGCACCCTGATCCGTACGCTCAAGCGGCTCGGTTACCAGGTGGGGGTCGTCTCGGGCGGCTTCACCCAGGTCACCGACGATCTGAAGGAGCGGCTCGGGCTGGACTTCGCGCAGGCCAACACGCTGGAGATCGTCGACGGGAAGCTGACGGGCCGGGTCGTCGGCGAGATCGTCGACCGGGCGGGCAAGGCGCGGCTGCTGCGCCGGTTCGCCGCCGAGGCGGGTGTTCCGCTGTCGCAGACGGTCGCGATCGGTGACGGCGCCAACGACCTGGACATGCTGAACGCGGCCGGTCTGGGGGTCGCCTTCAACGCCAAGCCGGTGGTGCGAGAGGCGGCGCACACGGCGGTGAACGTGCCGTTCCTCGACACGGTGCTGTATCTGCTCGGGATCACCCGGGAAGAGGTCGAGGCGGCGGACGCGCAGGTGGGGGCCTGAGCAGCGCGCGGATCCCGTCGGGCCGCGGAGAACAACCCGCGGAAGACACATCTGCGGGAAGCGAACCGGAAGGCGGCCAGGCACCGTGCGGGTGCCCGGCCGCCTCTTGCCCGGGCCGTCGGGCTACTCCGACGGCGCCCAGTAGTCGAGCAGCGTGGCCACGCCCGGCTCCAGGGTCTTCCAGGAGCCGTCGAAGGACACCAGGGCGAACGCCGCGGCGGGAAATCCACGGCGGTTCATCCGCTCGCGCGCATCGCCCTCGGCCGAACCGCACAGCACCTCGGCCAGACCGTGGATGCCCGGGTTGTGGCCGACGAGGATCAGGTTCCGTACGTCGTCCGGTGTCTCGTTGAGCAGGGTGATCAGCTCACCGGGTGAGGCTTCGTAGATCCGCTCCTCGTAGACGGTCTTCGGTCGCTGTGGCAGTGCGTGGACCGCGAGCTTCCAGGTCTCACGGGTGCGGGTCGCGGTCGAGCACAGGGCCATGTCGAAGGGGATGCCGGTGTCGGCGAGCTTGCGGCCGGCGGCCGGGGCGTCCTGACGGCCCCGTTCGGAGAGCGGTCGTTCATGGTCGGCCACCGGGGGCCAGTCGGCCTTCGCATGCCGGAAGAGGGCGATCCTGCGGGGTTCTGCGACGCTCATGGCACCCAGCTTCGCATGAAACAGAACACCAGGCGCAGGGAGTTGACATGCGGATTCCCGGCTGCCGCGGACGGCACGGGGCCGCCTTCAGGGGCGCCCGGGCACAGCGGTGCGGGCGTCACCGGGTGAACAGCTCCCGGATGAGCTGAAGGAGCTGGACGGTCGCGGGGGTACCGGTGGCCGCGTGGGCGTCCGCCGGGTTCAGCACCAGGGCGAGCAGCGCGATGAACGCCAGGACGGGCAGGGCGAGGGCCCACCACGGCAGCCGGGAGCAGACGCCGTCCGTGGTCGCCGGGTGAGGCCGGGTGCGCGTACGGGCCGACATGATCGCCTCCGCTGGTCTCCGAGGTCCGTGGACCGCCTCTCTTCTCGGTCGCTTCTCGACGCTACGGAGTCCGCGCTCCCCGGCCCATCCGGTGATCCACCCACTTGACCCTGACCCTCGCCCCCTAGGGGACAGGGGGGTTGTCCCCACCATCGACGCCCTCGACCGCCGGGCCACCCGCGGCCTCGCCCGGTTCCGGGGCGGCAGGGCCGCGGCCGGTCATGACCGCGCCGTGCCCGGCACGGCCGTCAGGGCGCCGCCAGGGTCGCGACAACGGCGATGATCACGAAGATGGCGAGGAACGCGCTGCACACGAGCAGCAGCTTCTTCTGGCCGTCCTTCGGATTCGGGTCGAGTACAGGCTGCATGTGCCCCAGTCTCGCACCTTTCATCCGGGGCACGGCCTCCCCAACCCGCCTCAGCGTGCTGTCTCGTCCTCCACCGTGCGGTTGCGGCCGGCCAGCCAGCCCATCACCGTCTGCGGGATCATCAGGCCGAACATCAGGGCGAGCGGCAGCCCCCAGCCCCCGCTGCTCTGGTACAGCACGCCCACCAGCACCGGTCCCGGGATCGAGATCAGGTAGCCGGTGCTCTGGGCGAACGCGGACAGCTGGGCCACGCCCCGGGCGGTCCTGGCCCGCATGCCGACCATGGTGAGCGCGAGCGGGAAGGCGCAGTTGGAGAGGCCGAGGAGCAGGGCCCAGGCCCAGGCCCCGGCGGCCGGTGCGAGGTACAGACCGGTGTAGCCGGCCAGGCCGCAGGCGCCGAGCACCAGCACGATCGGGCCCTGCCGGGGCAGCCGGGCGGCCAGGCGCGGGATGACGAAGGCCAGCGGCACGCCCATCACCATCGTGACCGCGAGCAGCAGTCCGGCCGTCCCGGCGGGGACGCCCGCGTCCCGGAAGATCTGCGCGATCCAGCCCATCGTGATGTAGGCGGCGGTGGACTGGAGTCCGAAGAAGACGGCCAGGGCCCAGGCCGTGGGGCTCCGGGTGATCCGCAGGGCCGGTGCCGGTGCCTCCTGCGCGGGGGCCGTTTCCTCCCGTGCGGGTGCGGTGCGGGCCGGCGCCGTTGCCCCGGGCTCCGCTCCCCGGTCCCGCAGCAGCGGCAGCCACGGCAGCACGGCCACCGCGGCGAGCAGCGCCCACGCCGAAAGGCCCGACTGCCAGCTGTGGCCCAGCACTCCGGCCAGGGGCACGGTCACCGCCGCGGCGGCCGCGGTGCCCAGGGCGAGGGCCATCGAGTACAGGCCGGTCATGGAGCCGATCCGGTCGGGGAACCAGCGCTTGACGATGACCGGCATCAGGACGTTGCTGACGGCTATGCCCATGAGCGCGAGCGCGCTGGCGGCCAGGAAGGCGGCCGTGCTGCCCACGTAGGGCCGTACGGCCAGTCCGGTGGCGATGGCGGCCATGCCCGCGCACATCACCGCGGCGGGTCCGAAGCGGCGGGCCAGCCGGGGTGCCATGACGCCGAAGACGGCGAAGCAGAGCGAGGGCATGGAGGTGAGCAGGCCGGCCATGCCGCCGCTCATGCCGAGCCCGGCGCGGACCTCCTCCAGAAGCGCGCCGAGGCTGGTGATGGCGGGGCGGAGGTTCAGCGCGGACAGCACGACGCCGACGACGACCAGGCGCGTCATCCAGGTGCGCCCGGGGGTGTCCCCGGCTTTCCACAGGGCGGTGGTCGCGGCCTTGACCCGCCCGGTCGACGAGGGTGCGGTCCGGGTTTTCTCGCTCGGCATGGACTCCATCATAAAATCATGGGATGAATTGCCGTCCGCGTCGTTCCGGTCGTCCCTGGTCGCCCCTGGTCATCCCTTTCGGCTTCTGGTCGTCCGGTCGTCCCTGTCGCGGACAGCTGCTTCCGGGTGCCCGTACGAAGGTGTGGCATGTCACTGAACCCTCCGCGCCGATCGGCGCTGTCCGAACAGGTCATCGCCGCGCTGCGGCACCGGATCACCTCGGGCGAGTGGCCGGTCGGCTCCCGCATCCCGACGGAGCCGGAGCTGGTGGAGCAGTTCGGTGTCGCCCGCAACACCGTCCGCGAGGCGGTCCGGGCGCTCGCCCACAACGGCCTGCTGGACATCCGCCAGGGTTCCGGCACCTATGTCGTGGCGACCAGCGAGCTGGCGGGCGTGATGCAGCGCCGGTTCGCCGGGGCCGACCCGCGGCACATCGCCGAGCTGCGTTCCGCGCTGGAGTCGGCCGCGGCACGGCTGGCCGCCGAGCGACGCACCGAGCAGGACCTCAAGCAGCTGCACGCGCGGCTGCTGCGGCGCGAGGAGGCCTGGCAGTCCGGGGACGCGGAGGCGTTCGTGACCGCGGACGCCTCCTTCCACCTGGCGGTGGTGTCCGCCTCCCACAACGATGTGATGATCGCGCTGTACGCGGATCTCGGTGAGGTGCTGCGCGACTGGCTGCGCGCGGACATCGGCCCGAACCTCACCCCGGACACGTACATGGACCACACCCGGCTGCTCGACGCCGTTCGCGCGGGCGACGCCGAGACGGCCGCCGCCGAGGCCGCGAGCTATCCGCTGCTGTGCCGTCCCGGCCGGTTCGGCCCGCCCGCCGGCCCCTGACCGGCGGTCCGGCACGGCACCGGCCCCTGACGGCGGAAGAGCCCGCACCCTGAGGGTGCGGGCTCTCCGGCACATAGGCCAGGCTCGGCGGCGGTCACGCCCCGATGGCGTGCAGACCGCCGTCCACGTGGATGATCTCGCCGGTGGTCTTCGGGAACCAGTCGCTCAGCAGGGCGACGACGCCGCGGCCGGCCGGCTCGGGGTCCTTCAGGTCCCACTCCAGGGGGGAGCGGGTGTCCCACACGGAGGCCAGCTCGTTGAAGCCCGGGATGGACTTGGCGGCCATGGAGCCGATCGGGCCCGCCGAGATGAGGTTGCAGCGGATGTTCTGCTTGCCCAGGTCGCGGGCCAGGTAGCGGTTGACGGCCTCCAGGGCGGCCTTGGCCGGGCCCATCCAGTCGTACTGCGGCCAGGCGTACCGCGCGTCGAAGGTGAGGCCGACCACCGAGCCGCCGTTCTGCATCAGCGGCAGGCAGGCCATGGTCAGCGACTTCAGGGAGAACGCCGAGACGTGCATGGCGGTGGCGACCGACTCGAACGGCGTGTTGAGGAAGTTGCCGCCGAGGGCGTCCTGCGGCGCGAAGCCGATGGAGTGCACGACGCCGTCGAGGCCGCCGAGCTCCTCGCCGACGACGTCGGCCAGACGGCCCAGGTGCTCGTCGTTGGTGACGTCGAGCTCGATGACCTTGGTGGGCTTCGGCAGCTTCTTGGCGATGCGCTCGGTCAGCGTGGGCCGCGGGTAGGCGGTGAGGATGATCTCGGCGCCCTGCTCCTGGGCCAGCTTGGCCGCGTGGAAGGCGATGGAGGACTCCATCAGCACACCGGTGATCAGGACGCGCTTGCCCTCGAGAATTCCGCTCATGTTGATCAGTGACCCATTCCCAGTCCGCCGTCAACGGGGATGACGGCTCCAGTGATGTACGAGGCGTCGTCCGAGGCGAGGAACCGCACCGTGGCGGCGATCTCCTCCGGCTGCGCGTACCGGCCGAGCGGCACCTTCTCCAGGATGTCCTTGCGCTGCTCCTCCGAGAGCGCCCGGGTCATGTCGGTGTCGACGAAGCCGGGGGCGACGACATTGAAGGTGATGTTGCGCGAGCCCAGCTCACGGGCGAGGGAACGCGCGAAGCCGACCAGGGCGGCCTTGGAGGCGGCATAGTTGGCCTGCCCCGCCGAACCGAGCAGACCGACCACCGAGGAGATCAGGACGACACGGCCCTTCCTGGCCCGCAGCATGCCGCGGTTGGCGCGCTTGACGACACGGAAGGTGCCGGTGAGGTTGGTGTCGACGACCGAGGTGAAGTCGTCCTCGGACATCCGCATCAGGAGCTGGTCCCTGGTGATCCCGGCGTTGGCGACGAGAACCTCGACGGGGCCGTGCTCGGTCTCGATCTCCTTGTACGCCTGCTCCACCTGCTCGGGGTCGGTGATGTCGCACTTGACGGCCAGGCAGCCCAGTTCCTTGAGCTCGGCCGGCGGCTCCCCCGACCGATACGTGATCGCGACCTTGTCGCCGGCTTCGGCGAACGCGCGGGCGATGGCGAGGCCGATGCCCCGGTTGCCTCCTGTGACGAGAACCGAGCGGCTCAACGGATCACCCTTTCGATAGCGGTCTCTCAGCGTTCCGACAACCGCCCGAGCGCACGGACGGCAGGCGGCTTCACCGAAAACCTATCGGTCCGACCACGTCGAAGGGCAATCCGGCACCGACAGTGGCGCCTCCTTGCTCCTGTCGGGTTCCTACAGTCGCCGCCCCGAGGTCAGTCCTCCGCTCCGGGAGCGTGGGCGCTCAGGCCGACCTCCCTCGCTGCGTCAAGCATCCGCTTGTCGTAGGTGACCAGGCAGTCGAGCGCCTCGCCGAGAGTCAGGGCACTCGCCACGTGGATGGCATCGAGGGAGCGAAGGGTGGGTGGAACCCGCGTCGCCAGGTCCCGGACCTCTTCAGTGAGGAGGACTTCGGTCACCATGCCGTCGAGGTCAGCCAGAGCGTTCGGAAAAGACCCGACCCTGTCGAGCTGCCGCACCGTCTCCACCACGCCGACGGTACTGGTGGCCATAGGGGTTCCCGGCCGTTCGGCAAGGAAATGCCGCAGTTCAGCGGCACCCGACCGACCTGTCAACAGTGCGAGCAAGGCCGAGGAGTCCATATAGATCACCGGTCGTCGTCCTCTCGCTCGGCGAGCAGAAGCTCGACCGGATCGGGGGAGCCGGCGGGGAGGTCGTACCGGGGCAGACGGTCGAGGTCGGAGGTGGTGGCTGCCTTGAGACGGATCTTTCCCTGGGCGACAAGGTCGGAATAACGGGCGACCGGCCCCGAACCAGGCAGCAGTATGGCGATGACCTTGCCATGGCGTGTGACTTGGACCGCCTCGCCCCTCTCGACGCGAGCGAAGACGGCGCTGGGGTTGTAGGAGAACTCCCGAACGGAGATGGCACTCATGGCGGACTCCCTCACTGCCACCGGCATTGTGCCTACATCTCCCTAATGGTACCTACACTGCTCAAGCAGCACCCCAGCTCGCCATTCACCCATCAGCGGGGTTTCCGCAGCACTTCTTGTACTTGCGTTCCGAACCGCACCAGCAAGGGCCGTTGCGCGGCGGCGGCCAGGCGGTCGCCTGTCCGCGGCGGGCGAGTTCGGCCGCGTACGCGGAGCGCGTGGCGGGAGCGTCGGGAGAGCCGCCGTCCGTCTCGGCGTGGGCCTGGAGCCCGGCCACCGTGGCGCGGCCGACCGCGAGGTGCGGGGCGCCCTCGTCCGACATGCCACGCAGGGTGCGCTCCACCTGGCGGAGGTGGGCGGCGTGGTCGTCGCCGTACGCCTCCGCGGCCTTCGGCCAGCGCTGGAGCAGCAGGGCGAACTCCTCCGCGGGCCAGAACAGGACACAGGCTTTGAGCAAGCCGGTACGTGCGGCTCGTTCCGCCTCTTCCCGTTCCATCGCCTCCGTCAGCTCCCTGATCTCGGCCTCAAGGGCTTCCGGGCCTTCCTCCTTGAACCGCCGGAGGCGGACCGGGTCGTGCATCTCGTCGAGGGGACGCGTCCGCCCGGGCAGGGGTGAGCTGCGTCGTGTGTGGAGCTCGTCGGCGACCTCGTCCCAGTCGTCGTGCGGGGCCCCGAGCAGGCGCCGCACCCGGTGACGGCCGATGACCAGCGTCTCCAGGTCGAAGTTGTCCGGATGCTCCCCGACCGTGTCCGCGGTGACCGGCGTCCCGGCACCCAGGACGTGCGTGATGCCTGCCGTGTACCACTCCGCGGCCGTCGCCGTCTCGTCCGCCTCCTCGAAGCACTCGGCGACGAACATCCAGGCACCGGCGTCCCGTGGGTGGCGTGCGCGGAACGCCGCCGCGCCCGCACGGGCCTCCTCCTGACGTCCGAGGTCCCACAGCAGGCTGATACGGAAGGCGTCCACGAGGTCGGGCCTCTCGCTGCCGCCCTCCCCCTGGTCGAGAAGCCTCTCGTACACCGCGAGCGCCCGCTCGGGTTCGCCCGCGTCCTGCCATGCATCGGCGGCCTCCAGGAGGAGTTCCTCGCGCTCCTCGGGGTACTGCTTCGCCAGCCGTTCGCAGTCCTCGGCGGCCTGGGCCGGGGTGACGGGCGTGGAAACCGCCGCCCGTACGGCCGGAATCCGCTTGCTCTTGCGTGCCTTCTTCTTGCCGGTGCTACGGCTCCTGCTGGACATGGACCGACCGTAGTGCAGTCGGGACGGGGCCCGCCGAAGTACCCCTGAAATCACTCCTCCATGTGATCTTCACACGGGGCTCGGCTCCCGGTCCTCGCCGTACTCGTCCCCTTCCTCGGCAGCCACCGCATCGACCAGCGGCAACCCATTGCCCAGCGTTCGCCACCAGTGCGGCAGCAGACAGTCGGTCTCTTGGAGAACGCCGGGAGCTCGACATACGTTGAAGGTGACGTCGCGGCACCCTTCGAGAGGGCGTACGAGCGCATCCGGGCCACGGCGCTCTCGGTGGAGGACTCGCTCGTCCGCATCGCCGAGCTGGAGGAAGGTCTGAGACGGTGACCGATCACAAGACCGACTTGTACGCCCTGGACCTCACGAACGTCGTGTGGCGCAAGTCCTCCGCGAGCGGGGCGGAGAACGACTGCGTCGAGATCGCCGAACTGCCCGGCGGTGGACGGGCCGTGCGCGACTCCAAGGACCCCGGCCGGAAGCCCCTGCGGTTCACCGCGTCAGGATGGGCGGCGTTCTGCAATGGGGTCATAGCCGGGGACCTCTGAGCCGACCCGATCGAAGGGGCGTCGGCGGCACGGTGCCGTGACCGGTCACTTCTCGCCGTACGGCAGAGGCCCGATGTCGTGTCACTGGAGAACCTGATCGGCGCGGCCTATGTGGAGGGGTGGACGACGTCCGCGTCTTCGCAGACGCTTCGAACGCATTGGCGCTGCGGCACTTTCGATGGACGATGCGTTGGCACTTACCGCCCAGATGGAAGAGAGAAGCCGCACGTGAACCGCAAGGCGGAGCTGTACGAGCCGTACGACTTCGATCTCACCGGCGTCACTTGGCGCAAGTCGAGTGCGAGCGCGGGCGAGCATGAATGTGTCGAGATCGCCGAACTACCCGGCGGTGGACGGGCCGTGCGCGACTCCAAGGACCCCGAGCGGAAGCCCCTGCGGTTCACCGCGTCGGGGTGGGCGGCGTTCTGCGAGGGAGTCATAGCCGGGGACCTCTGAGCCGAGCCGGCCGAAGGGGCGCCGCCGACGCGGTGTCGTACCCGGTCCGCTTCTCGCCCGTACGGCGGGGGAAGACGTGCTTCACTTCACTCTTGCGCAGAGCTGCGCAAGCAGGACGTAACCACCGGCCGGAGCGAAGGGAAGCCGTTCGTGCCCCATGAAGTCGATCAGTCATTCCTGGACCTGCCCCTGCGCCCCCTGGCCGACGCCGCGCTGGCACGCGCGCGTGCGCTCGGCGCCGAGCACGCGGACTTCCGGTTCGAGCGGGTGCGCAGTGCGGCCTGGCAACTGAGGGACGCACGGCCGGCCGGGTCGTCGGACACCACCGATCTGGGGTACGCGGTACGGGTCGTGCACAACGGGGCGTGGGGATTCGCCTCCGGGGTGGATCTGACCCTGGACGCGGCCGCGCAGGTCGCCTCGCAGGCCGTGGCGATGGCCAGGCTGTCCGCCGAGGTGATCCGGGCCTCCGGGTCCAACGAGCGGGTGGAGCTGGCCGACGAGCCGGTGCACGCCGAGAAGACCTGGGTGTCGTCGTACGAGATCGACCCCTTCTCCGTGCCCGACGAGGAGAAGACCGGGCTGCTCGCGGAGTGGAGTGCGCGGCTGCTCGCCGCCGACGGGATCGACCATGTCGACGCCTCGCTGCTCACCGTGCACGAGAACAAGTTCTACGCCGACATCGCGGGGACCGTGACGACCCAGCAGCGGGTGCGGGTGCATCCGCAGCTGACCGCCGTGTCGGTGGACGACTCCAGCGGGGAGTTCGACTCCATGCGGACGCTGGCCCCGCCCGTCGGGCGCGGCTGGGAGTACCTGACCGGGACCGGCTGGGACTGGGACGGCGAGCTGGAGCGGATTCCCGAGCTGCTCGCCGAGAAGCTGCGGGCACCGAGCGTCGAGGCGGGCGTCTACGACCTGGTCATCGACCCCTCCAACCTGTGGCTGACCATCCATGAGTCCATCGGGCACGCCACCGAGCTGGACCGGGCGCTCGGCTACGAGGCCGCCTACGCCGGCACCTCCTTCGCCACCTTCGACCAGCTCGGCAGGCTGAAGTACGGCTCCGAGCTGATGAACGTCACCGGTGACCGCACCGCCGAGCACGGCCTCGCGACCATCGGCTACGACGACGAGGGCGTGGAGGCCCAGTCCTGGGACCTGATCAGGAACGGGATCCTGGTCGGCTACCAACTGGACCGCAGGATCGCGAAGTTGACCGGGTTCAAGCGGTCGAACGGGTGCGCGTTCGCCGACTCCCCCGGGCATGTGCCCGTGCAGCGCATGGCGAACGTGTCGCTCCAGCCCGATCCGGCCGGGCTGTCGACCGAGGACCTCATCGGCGGCGTCGACCGGGGCATCTACATCGTCGGGGACCGGTCCTGGTCCATCGACATGCAGAGGTACAACTTCCAGTTCACCGGACAGCGGTTCTTCCGGATCGAGAACGGGCGGCTGGCCGGGCAGCTGCGGGACGTCGCCTACCAGGCGAACACGACCGACTTCTGGGGCTCCATGACGGCCGTGGGCGGTCCGCAGACCTATGTCCTCGGGGGCGCCTTCAACTGCGGCAAGGCCCAGCCCGGACAGATCGCGGCCGTCTCCCACGGCTGCCCGTCGGCCCTCTTCAGGGGCGTCAACGTCCTCAACACCGCCCAGGAGGCCGGTCGGTGAACGTCCGCTTCGGCATCGGCCAGGAGGCCGGGGTTCGCCCCCAGGGAAAGCACAGTCTCAACACGATTCAGGAGGCCGGTCGATGAGCCCGCGCAATGTCAAGCCGCACGAGGTCGTCGAGCGCGCCCTCGCGCTGTCCCGGGCCGACGGGTGCGTCGTGATCGCGGACGAGCACTCGACCGCCAATCTGCGCTGGGCGGGCAACGCGCTCACCACCAACGGGGTCACGCGCGGACGGACGCTCACCGTCGTCGCCACCGTCGACGGCAAGGAGGGCACCGCCTCGGGTGTCGTGTCGCGGGCCGCCGTGACGGAGGACGAGCTGGAGCCGCTGGTGCGGGCCGCGGAGGCCGCCGCGCGCGGGGCGGGGCCGGCCGAGGACGCGCAGCCGCTGGTCACGAACGTACCGGAGTCCCCCGGCTTCACCGACGCGCCCGCCGAGACCTCCTCGGCGGTGTTCACGGACTTCGCGCCGGCCCTCGGCGAGGCGTTCGCCCGCGCGCGGGCCGGCGGCCGTGAGCTGTACGGCTTCGCCCACCACGAGATGGTGTCGACCTACGTGGGGACGTCGACGGGGCTGCGGCTGCGCCACGACCAGCCGAACGGCACGCTGGAGCTGAACGCGAAGTCCCCGGACCGTACGCGCTCGGCCTGGGCGGGCCGGTCGACACGTGACTTCAAGGACGTCGACCCGACGGCACTCGACGCGGAGCTGGCCGTACGGCTCGGCTGGGCCGAGCGGCGGGTCGAGCTGCCCGCCGGACGGTACGAGACGCTGCTGCCGCCGTCCGCGGTCGCCGACCTGCTGATCTACCAGTTGTGGTCGTCGTCGGGCCGGGACGCGGCCGAGGGACGCACGGTGTTCTCCAAGCCGGGCGGCGGCACACGTCTCGGCGAGAGGCTGAGCGGGCTGCCGCTGACGCTGCGCAGCGATCCGCACGAGCCCGGCCTGGAGTGCGCGCCGTTCGTGGTCGCGCACTCCTCCGGGTACGACCAGTCGGTGTTCGACAACGGGCTGCCGGTGCGGGCCACCGAGTGGATCGCCGACGGCGTGCTGAAACACCTGCTGACCACCCGGCACAGCGCCGCTCTGACCGGGCTGCCCCTCGCCCCGTCGGCCGGGAACCTGATCCTGGAGGGCGGCTCCGGCCGCTCGCTGGAGGAGATGGTCGCCGGCACCGAACGGGGACTGCTGCTGACCTGCCTGTGGTACATCCGCGAGGTGGACCCGGCGACGCTGCTGTTGACGGGGCTGACCCGGGACGGGGTGTACCTGGTGGAGAACGGCGAGGTGACCGGCGAGGTCAACAACTTCCGTTTCAACGAGTCGCCGGTGGACCTGCTGCGCCGGGCGACCGAGGCCGGGCGCACCGAGAAGACCCTGCCGCGGGAGTGGAGCGACTACTTCACCCGGACCGCCATGCCCGCGCTGCGCGTCCCCGATTTCAATATGAGCTCTGTGAGCCAGGGCGTATAACCTCGTATGCGTTCGCGGTCGGGGATCACCCGGCCGCCCGAAAGCGTTGAGCATCACGAGGAGACACGAGAACCGTGACGGACATCGTCGACGAGCTGAAGTGGCGGGGTCTTTTCGCCCTGTCCACCGACGAGAGCGCTCTGCGCAAGGCGCTCGCGGACGGTCCCGTCACGTTCTATTGCGGTTTCGACCCGACGGCGCCGTCGTTGCACGTGGGGCACCTGGTGCAGGTGCTCACCATGCGCCGGCTCCAGCAGGCCGGTCACCGGCCGCTGGCGCTGGTCGGCGGCGCCACGGGGCTGATCGGCGATCCGCGCCCGACCGCGGAGCGCACGCTGAACGATCCGGAGACGGTGGCCGGCTGGGTGGAGAAGCTGCGCCGCCAGATCGAGCCGTTCCTGTCCTTCGAGGGCGAGAACGCCGCGGTCATGGTGAACAACCTGGACTGGACGCGGAACCTCTCCGCGATCGAGTTCCTGCGGGACATCGGCAAGCACTTCCGTGTCAACAAGATGCTGACGAAGGACTCGGTGGCCCGGCGTCTGGAGTCCGACCAGGGCATCAGCTACACCGAGTTCAGCTACCAGATCCTGCAGGGCATGGACTTCCTCCAGCTCTACCGGCGCTACGGCTGCACGCTCCAGCAGGGCGGCAGCGACCAGTGGGGTAACCTCACCGCGGGGCTGGACCTGATCCACAAGCTGGAGCCGGACGCCGAGGTGCACGCGCTGGCGACGCCGCTGATGACGAAGGCGGACGGCACCAAGTTCGGCAAGACCGAGGGCGGCGCCGTCTGGCTCGACCCGGAGATGACGACGCCGTACGCGTTCTACCAGTTCTGGCTGAACACGGACGACCGGGACATCTCCCGGTACATGCGCATCCTGTCCTTCCGGTCCCGCGAGGAGCTGGAGGAGCTGGAGCGGCAGACCGAGGAGCGTCCGCAGGCGCGGGCCGCGCAGCGTGCGCTGGCGGAGGAGCTGACGACGCTGGTGCACGGCGCCGGGCAGACGGCCGCCGTGGTCGCCGCGTCCAGGGCGCTGTTCGGCCAGGGCGAGCTGACCGGGCTGGACGAGGGGACGCTGGCCGCGGCGCTGTCCGAGGTGCCGCACATCAAGGTCCCCGAGCTCGGTCCGGTGGTCGACCTGTTCGCCGAGGTCGGCCTGGTGCCCAGCAAGTCGGCCGCCCGCCGCACGGTCAAGGAGGGCGGCGCCTACGTGAACAACGTCAAGGTCGCCGCCGAGGACGCGGTCCCCGCCCAGGAGGACCTGCTGCACGGCCGCTGGCTGGTGCTGCGGCGGGGCAAGAAGAACCTGGCGGCCGTCGAGGTCACGGGCGGCTGAGCCGGGCGCAGAACGTCAGTTTGGGGCAGCCGGCGGGTCCGGCTCACATCTGCTGGGCCCGCTGCCGCTTTTTGTTGCCCCACAGGGCCATGTACGCCATGTCGCCGAGACCGACGATGATGATGGCGGCCACGAGCTGGAAGAGATGCCGGGTCCAGTCGATGCCGCGGGTCGAGGCGACCCCGACCGCGGCGGCGACCGCGTTGCCGATGATGCCGCCGATGATGCCGAAGATCGTGGTCAGCCAGAGCGGGCTGTGCTGCTTGCCGGGGATGATCGCCTTCGCGATCAGCCCCAGGACGAAACCCACGATGATCGCCCACAACCAGCCCATGATTGCCTCCTCATCCGGCTCGACGTGAGCATTACGCCCAGTGTCCGTGGTGTTGCGGTGCGTCGCATGTCGAGCAAGGGCGACCCGGCCTCGTGGGCGCCGTCCATGCGGCGTAACGTGGGAAAAGCGCGGACGGTATTCCCGACCGGTCGGGGAAGGGATACGGGCCGGGAAAGGGTCCGATGCGGGCGGATGGTGACGGTGATGCGGAAGCTGCGCGGCAGGGGCAACAGCCAGGTGTTCCGGATCACGGGAGCCCGTGCCGGCCTGCAGGACGACGTACGCGCACGGCAGCGCCGGTATGTCATCTCGATGTCGATCCGCACGGTGTCGGTGATTCTCGCGGTGGTGCTGTGGCAGGTCGAGCGGCACATGGCGATCGTGGCGCTGGTGCTCGGCATGGTGCTGCCCTACATCGCCGTGGTGATCGCGAACGCGGGGCGGGAGAAACCCCCCACACTGCCATCCACGTTCGTCGCCATGCCGACGAAACCGATGATCACTCCCCCGCCGGCCGAGGACGATTTCACCCGATCCGCCCCGGAAGGTTCCGCTGCCGACCCCACGGCGGGCACAGCGAGCAAGCCGCACCACAGAACCTGACCGGCGCCGATGACCGCCCCTGAGCAGGAACTTTACGGAAACCTCAAGAAAAGCTCAGATCAATCATGCTGTTCCGGTGCCGGGCAGCGGGTTGCCCGTGCCATACTTCCTACGCGCTCCGCATCCCCCGTCGGAGCGACGGACCGACGCCGGGCAGCTCCCCCCGTGGCTGCTCGGCGTCGCCCTGTCCATGCACCTGTGAGACGAACCTGTGAGTGACGAGACCCCCGACGAGACCCCCATCTGCTCCGCCAAGGGCTGCCGTGCCGCCGCCGTGTGGGTGCTGGCCTGGAACAATCCGAAGATCCACACACCGGAGCGCCGCAAGACATGGCTGGCGTGCGAGGAGCACCGCGGGCACCTGTCGGCGTTTCTCGGGGTGCGGGGCTTTCTGAAGGACGTCGTGACGCTCGAGGAGTGGGAGGCCTCCAGGAGCTCCGAGGGTCCGGAGGGCTCCGAGCGCTCGTGACGCCGCCCCCGCGGGGTGCGTCTCTCAGCCGCCGATCGCCGACATCGGCCGCTCCGGCTGGACGAAGGAGGGGTCGTCCAGGCCCGCACCGGCCTTCTTGCCCCACATCGCCACCCGCCACAGACGGGCGATCTCCTCGTCCGGTGCGCCGGAGCGCAGGGCGGTGCGCAAGTCGGTCTCCTCGGTGGCGAACAGGCAGGTGCGGACCTGACCGTCGGCCGTGAGGCGGGTGCGGTCGCAGGCCGCGCAGAACGGGCGGGTGACGGAGGCGATGATCCCGACGCGGTGCGGGCCGCCGTCGACGATCCACCGCTCGGCCGGGGCCGACCCCCGTTTCTCGGCGCCCTCGGGGGTCAGCTCGAAGCGGGTGCGCAGCGAGGCCAGGATGTCCCCGGCGGTGACCATGCCCTCGCGCGTCCAGCCGTGCTGGGGGTCCAGGGGCATCTGCTCGATGAAGCGCAGTTCGTAGTCGTGCTCCATCGCCCAGGCCAGCAGGTCCGGGGCCTCGTCCTCGTTCAGGCCGGGCATCAGGACCGTGTTGATCTTCACCGGGGTCAGGCCGGTCTCGCGGGCGGCCTGGAGGCCGTCGATGACGTCCCTGTGGCGGTCCCGGCGGGTGAGGGCCTTGAAGACGTCCGGGCGCAGGGTGTCCAGGGAGACGTTGACCCGGTCCAGACCGGCCGCTTTCAGGGCGTCCGCCGTGCGCCTCAGCCCTATGCCGTTGGTGGTCAGCGACATCTGGGGGCGGGGGGTCAGCGCCGCGACCCGCTCGACGATGCCGACCAGGCCGGGGCGCAGCAGGGGCTCGCCGCCGGTGAAGCGGACCTCCTTGATGCCGAGGCGGGTGACGGCGATGCGGATCAGGCGGACGATCTCGTCGTCGGTGAGGAGGGTGGGCTTGGCCAGCCACTGCAGGCCCTCCTCGGGCATGCAGTACGTGCAGCGCAGGTTGCACCGGTCGGTCAGCGAGACCCTCAGGTCGGTGGCCACCCGGCCGTAGGTGTCGATGAGCACGCGGGCCCCTCCTCGCCGTGGATCCCGGGGACGGGTCTTCGCCGTTCCCGTCTCTACCTGCGAGCCTACGCGACGTCACCGACAACGACGCGCCCGGGCATGGCGGGGCCCACGGCACGGCCGCGCCGCAGGACCCGTGAAGCCCTGCGACGCGGCCGTTTCGCGTGGTGCGGGCTCAGTGCGCTCCCGTGCCCGTCAGGGACCGCACCTCCAGTTCGGCGTACTTGGCGGTGTCGGGGGTCTCCTTGGACAGGAGGGTGCCCACGATGCCCAGCAGGAAGCCGACCGGGATGGAGATCAGGCCCGGGTTCTCCAGCGGGAACCAGTGGAAGTCGACGTCCGGGAACATCGACGTCGGCTTGCCCGAGACCACCGGCGAGAACAGCACCAGGCCGACCGCGGTGACAAGGCCGCCGTAGATCGACCACAGGGCGCCGGAGGTGGTGAACCGCTTCCAGAACAGGCTGTAGACGATCGTGGGCAGGTTGGCGGAGGCGGCGACGGCGAAGGCGAGGGCGACCAGGCCGGCGACGTTCAGGTCACGGGCGAGGGCGCCCAGCACGATGGAGACGGCGCCGATGCCGACGGTCGCCCAGCGGGCGGCGTTGACCTCCTGCTTCTCGGTGGCGGCGCCCTTCTTGATGACATTGGCGTAGATGTCGTGGGCGAAGGAGGAGGACGAGGCCAGGGTCAGGCCCGCGACGACGGCGAGGATCGTGGCGAAGGCGACCGCGGAGATGGAGGCGAGCAGGACGGCGCCCCAGGTGGAGTCGACGCCGCCCAGGTGCAGGGCGAGCAGCGGTGCCGCGGTGTTGCCCGCCTTGTTGGAGGCGGTGATCTCCTCGGGGGTGATGAGCGCGGCGGCGCCGAAGCCGAGCGCGAGGGTCATCAGGTAGAAGGAGCCGATCAGGCCGATCGCCCAGATCACGGACTTCCGGGCGGCCTTGGCGGTGGGCACCGTGTAGAAGCGGATCAGGATGTGCGGCAGACCGGCGGTGCCGAGGACCAGGGCGATGCCGAGCGAGAGGAAGTCCAGCTTGCTCATGTCGCTGACGCCGTACTTCAGTCCGGGCTCCAGGAAGGCGGCGCCCTTGCCGCTGGTCTCGGCGGCCCTGCCGAACAGCTCGGAGACGTTGAAGTTGAACTTCAGCAGGACGAGGAAGGTGAGCAGCAGGGCGCCCGCCATGAGCAGGACGGCCTTGACCATCTGCACCCAGGTGGTGCCCTTCATGCCGCCGATGCTGACGTAGAGGATCATCAGGACGCCGACCAGCGCCACGATGGCGATCTTTCCGCCGTCGCTGGTGATGCCGAGCAGCAGGGAGACCAGGACGCCGGCACCGGCCATCTGGGCCAGCAGATAGAAGATCGACACCACGATCGTCGAGGCGCCGGCCGCGGTGCGGACCGGGCGCTGGCGCATGCGGTACGCCAGGACGTCGCCCATGGTGTAGCGGCCGGAGTTGCGCAGCGGTTCGGCGACCAGGAGCAGGGCGACCAGCCAGGCGACCAGGAAGCCGACGGAGTACAGGAAGCCGTCGTAACCGAACAGCGCGATGGCGCCGGCGATGCCGAGGAAGGACGCGGCGGACATGTAGTCGCCGGAGACGGCGAGACCGTTCTGGAAGCCGGAGAACTGCCGTCCGCCGGCGTAGAAGTCGGCGGCGTTCCTGGTCTGGCGGCCCGCCCAGACGGTGATGCCGAGGGTGGCGACGACGAACGCCGAGAACAAGGTGATGATCAGTGTCCGGTGCTCGCTCGCCTCGCCGACGGCCAGGGTGATCGCGGAGTTCATTTCACGCCCTCCATCCGGGACTTGATGGCCTCGGCCTTGGGGTCGAGCTTGGCGGCGGCGTGCCGCGCGTACCACCAGGCGATGAGGAATGTGCTGAGGAACTGGGCGAGGCCCAGGACGAGTGCGACGTTGATGTTGCCGAAGAGCCTGGTGCCCATGAAGCCGCCGGCGTAGTTGGACAGCAGGACGTACAGCAGGTACCAGGCGACGAAGGCAACGGTCAGCGGAAAGGCGAAGGAACGGTAGGAGCGGCGCAGTTCACCGAACTCGTCGCTCTCCTGCACCGCGACGAACTCCTCGGCGGAGGGCAGGGGGGCCTGGGTCTTCGAGGGTGGTGGGGTCTCGGTGGCCACGTCGGTCTCCTCGCGTCACGGGTGGGATTGCGGCAGGGGGTCGAGCGCGCTCGGCCTCCTGCCCAGGGTCCACGGCGCCACGCGGTGACCGGTTCAAGTCCATTTCGAGTCCTCCGGTTCTTTTGCCGGCGGCCCGAACAAGTCGTGAAGAAGTCATTGAAGGCCGGTGAGGCGGCGGGATAGTTTCGGCCTGCACACGCACCACTCGTCATGTACCTGTCCAGCACACACCTGTGCCCGGAGCAGGTTCTGCACCCGGATGATGTGGAGACCCCATGGCTCATCTGCGTTCCAGCCGCAGACTCGCACTGGCCGTACCGCTTGTGCTGTCGCTGACCGCCTCCCTCGGCTTCCTGCCCTCGGCGGCGTCGGCGGCGCCCCGGACGGCCCCGGTGGCGCAGGCGGAGGACGCACCCGTCCAGGCATACGTCGTCAACACCAGGACGGACCGCCGCACGATCGCCCAGGTGCAGCGGGCGGTCACCGCGGCCGGCGGGAGCATCGTGGAGACGTACGACCGGATCGGTGTCATCGTCGCCCGCTCCGCCGACCCCGGCTTCGGCGCGCGCATGCGCGCGGTCCGCGGAGTGCAGTCGGCGGGTGCCACCCGTACCGCGCCCGTCAAGGCCGCCGGGACGACCGACGAGGGCGCGGCGCAGTACCTCTCCCGGGCCGAGGCCGCCCGGCTCGAGAAGGCCGCCAGGGCGTCGAAGAAGCCGAAGGGTCCGGTGCCCCCCGAGCCTCTCGAGGCCGACCAGTGGGACCTGCGGGCGATCGGTGCCGACAAGGCCGCCGCGATCAACCCGGGCAGCGCGAAGGTCACCGTCGCCGTGATCGACACCGGGGTCGACGACACCCACCCGGACCTCGCGCCGAACTTCTCCCCCCAGCAGTCGGCCAGCTGTGTCGGCGGCAAGGCGGACACCTCACCGGGCTCCTGGCGGCCCGTCAGTCCCGACCACTACCACGGCACGCATGTCGCGGGCGAGGTGGCCGCCGCCCGCAACGGGATCGGTGTCGCGGGTGTCGCCCCGGGTGTGAAGGTCTCCGGCATCCGGGTGTCCGAGCCGGACACCCAGCTGTTCTACGCGGAGAGCGTGGTCTGCGCCTTCGTGTTCGCCGCCGACCACGGGGTGGAGATCACCAACAACAGCTATTACGTGGACCCCTGGCTCTACAACTGCGCGGACGACCCCGACCAGCGGGCCATCCTCGACGCGGTCGGCCGGGCCCAGGCCTACGCGCAGCGCAAGGGCGTCCTGAGCGTGGCCTCGGCGGGCAACTCCAACCACGACCTGGCCGCCGAGTCGATCACCGACACCTCCAGCCCGAACGACACGACCCCGGTGACCCGCACCGTCGACCCGAGAAAGTGCCTCGACATCCCGACGCAGCTGCCGGGTGTGGTGACGGTCAGCGCCACCGGTGTGCAGGGCCTGAAGTCGTACTACTCCAACTACGGCAACGGGGTCGTCGACGTCGCCGGACCGGGCGGCGACAGGTACCAGATCCCCGACACCCCGTCGCGAAACGGCCGCATCCTGTCCACGATGCCCGAGGGCCAGTACGCCTTCCTGCAGGGCACCTCGATGGCCGCCCCGCACGTGGCCGGAGTCGCCGCGCTGCTGAAGTCGAAGCACCCGCACGCGACACCCGCCCAGCTGCAGGCCCTGCTCAAGATCCAGGCGGACAACCCGGGCTGCCCCACCGAACCCTACGACCCGGACGGCAACGGCACCGTCGACTCGGTCTGCAAGGGCACCAAGCACCGCAACGGTTTCTACGGCTTCGGCATCGTCAACGCACTCGCCGCGGTCAGGTGACCGGCCTTCTCCCTCATCCGCGCGCGTGCCGTCGCCCGCACCTGGGCGCATGCCGTCCCGCACTGACCCGACACACTGGAGTTCGCATGAGCGTTCGCCTCAACCGGCGTACCGTCACCCTCCCGCTCGGCCTGGCCGTCGCCTCCGCTCTCGCCTTCCTGCCGCAGGCGGCGTCCGCCGCCGAGACCGGTCCGCGCACATCCGCGCAGAGCGCGTCGCCCGCCGACGGGGACACCCTGAGTTATGTCGTCAACGTCCGTGCCCGGCACGGCTCCTCGTCCGTGCAGAAGGCGATACGCAAGGCGGGCGGCACGGTCGTCATGGCCTACGACCAGATCGGCGTCATCGTCGTCCACGCGTCGAACGCCGACTTCGCCCGGAAGATCCGCAAGCACCCGGGGGTCGCGTCGGCCGGCGCCACACGGACCGCTCCGCTGTCGCTGCAGACGACCACTCAGGTGGGGGCGCCGCAGGTGCTCGGCGAGGCGGAGATGAAGGCCGCGGCCGAGGCGGCCGAGGACGGCCAGGAACCGTTGCAGCCGCTGCAGTGGGACCTGCCGATGATCAAGGCCGACAAGGCGCACCAAGTCACGCCGGGCAGCCCCGGGGTCACGGTCGGGGTGATCGACACCGGGGTCGACGACACCCACCCGGACCTCGCCCCCAACTTCGACCGGGCGGCGTCCGTGAACTGCGTGTCGGGCAAGCCGGACACGACCGAGGGCGCCTGGCGGCCGGGCGAGGGCGAGAGCCCGCACGGCACGCACGTCGCCGGTGAGATCGCCGCCGCGAAGAACGGTGTCGGCATGGTCGGTGTCGCCCCGGGCGTGAAGGTGTCCGGCATCAAGGTGTCGACGCCCGAGGGCTGGTTCTACACCGAGGCCGTGGTGTGCGGCTTCGTCTGGGCCGCCGAGCACGGGGTGGACGTCACCAACAACAGCTATTACGTGGACCCGTGGCAGTTCAACTGCGCCGACGACCCCGACCAGAAGGCTCTGCTGGAGGCCGTGTCGCGGGCCACGGCGTACGCGGAGCGCAAGGGCACGGTCAACGTCGCGGCCGCCGGCAACGACAACTGGGACCTCGCCGCCAAGTCGATCCTCGACCCCGGCAGCCCCAACGACAGCACCCCCGTCGACCGGGTGATCGACCCGAGGAAGTGCCTGGACCTGCCGGCGCAGCTGCCGGGCACCGTCACGGTCTCCTCCATCGGCGCCAAGGGCATCAAGTCGTCGTTCTCCAACTACGGCCGGGGCGTCATCGACGTCACCGCGCCGGGCGGCGACTCGACCCGCTACCAGGCGCCCGAAGCCCCCGCCACCAGCGGCCTGATCCTCGGCACCATGCCGGGCGGCGGATACGGCTACATGGCCGGTACGTCGATGGCCTCGCCGCATGTCGCGGGGGTCGCCGCGCTGATCAAGTCGGCCCATCCGCACGCCGGACCGAAGCAGGTGAAGGCGCTGCTGGCCCGGGGCGCCGACGCCAAGGCGTGCACGGCCCCGTACGACATCGACGGCGACGGCACGGCCGACGCCGAGTGCAAGGGCGGCAAGGGCAACAACTCCTTCTACGGCAAGGGAGTCGTGAACGCCCTGAACGCTGTGACCAAGTAGGCACGGCGAAGGAGGGGCCGGTACCGCACAGTGTGGGCATGACCGACCCCTCCTTCTTTCCTTCCTTTCTCTCCTCCGCCTGGTCCGCGGTAGGGGGCGACACCGCCCTTCTCGAACGGGTCACCGCCGTGGAGCGGGAAGGCGCGCTGCCGGCGCGCCTTCCCGTGCGGGAACTGGCACGCGCGTGCGTGGGTGCCTGTGCGCTGGCCGCCGCCGAACTGGGCGCGCTACGGGCGCGGCGTGCCGAGGTGCCGGCGGTGAGGGTCGACGACGGGGCCGTGGCCACGGCGTTCCACAGTGAACGGCATCTGCTGGTGGACGGGCGGGCACCGGTCTCCTTCGCGCCGCTGTCACGGTTCTGGCGGACGGCGGACGGCTGGGTGCGCACGCACGCCAACTACCCGCACCACCGGGAGCGGTTGCTCACCGCGCTGGGCGTGCCGGACGACGTGGACCGTGTCGCGTCGGTGCTCGCCGAGCGGTCCGCGCCCGAGGTCGAGGAGACCGTGTACGCGGCCGGCGGCCTCGCCGTCGCCCTGCGCACTCCCGAGGAGTGGGCCGCGCACGAGCAGGGCGTCGCGGTGGCCGCGCGGCCGCTGGTCGAGCGGGAGCGGCTGGACGAGACGCACGCGCGCGTCCTGCCGCCCGTCACGGGTACGCCCCTGCTGCCCGCCGCCGGGCTGCGCGTCGTCGACCTGACCCGGGTGCTCGCGGGCCCCGTCGCCACCCGCACGCTCGCCCTGCTGGGCGCGGACGTGCTGCGCCTGGACCCGCCGGACCGCCCCGAACAGGCCGACCTGCACGCGGACACCGGCTTCGGGAAACGGTCGGCGGCCCTGGACCTCGCAGCCGACCGGGCCGCCCTCGAGGAGTTGCTCGCGTCGGCGGACGTCGTGGTCACCGGGTACCGGCCGGGCGCCCTGGACCGGTTCGGCCTCTCCCCCGAGGCACTGGCCGAGCGGCGGCCCGGACTGGTCGTGGCCCAGTTGTCGGCGTGGGGCGCCCACGGGCCGTGGGGCGGCCGGCGGGGCTTCGACAGCCTCGTCCAGGCCGCCACCGGCATCGCCGCGGCCGAGGGCTCGCCCCGGCGGCCCGGCGCACTGCCCGCACAGGCCCTGGACCACGGCACGGGCTATCTGCTGGCCGCCGCGGTCCTGCGCGCCCTGACCGACCAGACGCGCCGGGGCGGAACCCGCGCCGTACGCCTGTCCCTGGCGCGCACGGCGGCCCGGCTGATGGACACAGACCCGGGGGACACGAACCCGAGGGACACGGACACCGCGAAGGCTTCCGCCCGGGTCACCGCGGACTCCCCCTTCGACCGGCCCGGTCCCTGGCTCGCGGAGACCGACAGCCGCATCGGCCCACTGCGGTACGCCCGCTCCCCCGTCACCTTCGCCGACGGCCCGGCCGACTGGTCCCGCCCACCGGTCCCCTGGGGCTCGGACACGGCCCAATGGACTTGAGAACAAGGCCCGCTGGTGGGTGAGCGGAACGATGTTCCCCCACTTGACGGCAGTCCCTTGCTCCGTCCGGAACGGCTGGTGAGGATCCTGGGGTGACGCTCACACGACCGGCCGCCGAGGCGGAGGACACGCGCGGAACGGGGTGGCGGCGGAGCGCGACCGTCCGGGCTGTCACCGTCCTCGCCCTGGTGGCCCTCGCCGCGCTGATACCCCTGCTCGGCCCCTCCGCCGCCCTGCACGGCACCGGGGAGGCCGCCGCGCCCGGGGTCGGCGGCATCGCGGTGCTGCGGACGGTGCTGTTCGCGGCGATCTGCGTCCCCGTCGGCGAGCTGTTCGTGAAGCGGCTGGCCGGCCGCGTCCCCGAGGCCCCCGGCCGGCTGCCGCGCAGCTGGTCGCCGTACGCGGCCGCCGCCGGTTTCCTCGCCGCCCTGGGCCTGGCCTCCGTGGTGGCCACCGGCAACCTGGTGCCGCACAGTCCGGCCCAGATCGACGTGGGCGGCCTCTACCGGACCCGGGACGGCTCCCTGGCCCTGCTGGAGGTCAACGCCTTCCTCGTCATGGGCCTGTGCGCGCTCTCACGGCACCCGTCGCGACAGGTGTGGCCGCTCGCCGCGGTGATCGTCGCCGAGGCCCTGCGCGCCCACCCCGACACCGAGAGCAGCCCGCTGACCGGCACCGCCCTGACCGTCGTGCACCTGCTCTGCGGGGCGCTGTGGGCGGGCGCGCTGCTGTGTGTGCTGCGCACCCTGCGGCTGTGGCGCGGCGCGGCGGCGGGCGCCGCCCTGCTGGGCCGCTACGCGCGCACGGCGGCCGCTCTGCTGGCCGCGGTCACCGCGACGGGCGTGTGCAGCACCCTGCGCCGGATGCCGCCGGACACGGTGCTGCACCAGCTCACGGCGACGGCCTACGGCCGCACCCTGCTCGCCAAGGTGATCCTCATGGCCGGTGTCGCCCTGCTCGCCCTGTGGGCGCGGATCCGGCTGAGCCGGGCCCCCGATCCGCTGACCGCCTGCACCCCCGCCTGGGCCGAGGTCTCCGTGCTCGGCGCGGTGGTCGCGGTGTCGGGGCTGCTGACGGCGCTGCCGCTGCCGATCCGCTGGTGAATGGATCAGCACCATGGCCGGCGCACCGCCGCGCACAGTGCGCACCACCGCCCGGCCGCACCCGGCCGTGCGCCGCTCCATCGGTCACGCGGCCGCCCTTCCGGATGCCGTCCGCGACGGGGTGACGGAACTCGGTGCGGCTTCCGCGGGAGCCGGCCCGGCGGGCCACCACGGCCGACGCACGACCGCCGACGGGCCATGGGCCGTCGTCCCGGCCACCGGTGGGCATGGCTGTCGGCAAAGGACCGTATTCTCAGGGACCATGCTCGAAGACCGCACGCTCACAGGGTTCTCCGCCACACCGTGGCCGGCCACGCATCCGACACCGTGGCCGGCCACGTATCCGAAGGGGTATGCGGTCGTCGACGTGGAGACGACCGGCCTGGCGCGGCACGACAGGATCATCTCCGCGGCGGTCTACCGGCTGGACGCGCGCGGTGAGGTCGAGGACCACTGGTACACGCTGGTCAACCCCGAGCGGGACCCGGGACCGGTGTGGATCCACGGGCTGACGAGCGAGACGCTTCAGGACGCACCGCTGTTCGCGGACATCGCGGAGGAGTTCGGGGAGCGGCTGGCCGACCGCGTGCTCGTCGCGCACAACGCGCTGTTCGACTGGCAGATGATCGCGCGGGAGTACGCGCGCGCGAAGCGCGAGGCGCCGGTGCGGCAGCGGCTGTGCACGATCGCGCTCGCCAAGGAGCTGGGCCTGCCGCTGCCCAACCACAAACTGGAGTCGCTGGCGGCGCACTTCGGCGTCGTGCAGCAGCGGGCGCACCACGCGCTGGACGACGCGCGCGTGCTGGCGGAGGCGTTCCGGCCGAGTCTGTGGGCCGCGGCCGCGAACGGGGTGCGGCTGCCGCTGCTGGAGTGCCGGCCGCTGACGGAGTGGTCGGACCCGCCGGTGTCCCGGCAGTCGTCCGGTGGCTACGGCGGCCGCCGGCAGAGCAGTTGGCGCCCGTCCCGCAAAAGACCCGCGTGCCCCTACCCCAACCCGGGGCGCTACGAGGCGGGCAAGCGTCTCAAGCAGGGGATGCGGGTGGCCTTCTCCGGGGACACCTCCACCGACCGCGAGCTGCTGGAGGACCGGGCGGTCGAGGCCGGACTGCATGTGTCCACCAGCCTGTCCCGGCTGACCAGCCTGCTGGTGACCAACGACCCGGACTCGGGCACGTCGAAGACGGTCAAGGCCCGGCAGTACGGCACTCCGGTGGTGGACGAGGCGGCGTTCGTGCAGCTGCTCAAGGACGTGGAACCGGCGGACGGCCCCTGACGGACGCACGGGCGTACGGGCGTACGGGCGATCACCGGACGGCACGCCCGTCGTCCGCTCCCCCCGCGTGGCGGGAAAGGACAGGAACCGCGTGGCGGGAAAGGCCGGAGCCGGCGACCGTGTGCGGGGCACGCGTACAGGGGCGCCGCCCGAGGACACCCCTGCCGCAGACACCCCCGTGCCGGGAGGTACCGTCGTGGGGTGTACCGCTTCCTGTTGACCCGCCAGTGGGTGATCCTCACCGTCGTCGCGATCGCGCTGATCCCGGTGATGGTACGGCTGGGCTTCTGGCAGCTGCACCGCCATGAGCACAAGGTCGCGCTGAACAAGGTGATCGCCGAGTCGCTGGCGGCCGATCCGGTCCCGGTCGAGTCACTGACCGCGCCCGGCGCGACGGTGAAACGCGCCGATCTCTACCGCGAGGTCACGGCCAAGGGCCGTTTCGACACCGCGAACGAAGAGGTCGTGCGCCGCCGCACCAACGCCGACGACAGGGTCGGTTACCACGTGCTGACCCCCTTCGTCCTCGACAGCGGCAAGGTTCTCCTGGTCAACCGGGGCTGGGTCCCCGCGGATGCCTCGCAGACGGCGTTCCCGAAGATCCCGGCGCCCGCATCCGGCGAGATCACCATCACCGGCCGGCTGATGCCCGACGAGACGACCGAAGAGAGCGGCATCAAGAATCTCAAGGGCCTGCCCGACCGTCAGGTGATGCTGATCAACAGCGCCCAGGAGGCCGAACGGCTCGGCAAGCAGGTCCTCGGCGGCTACATCCAGCTGACCTCGCCCGCCCCCGAGGGCGGCAGCCCCCAGCTGCTGCCCGAACCCGAGCACGACGACATCGGCCCGCACCTGGCGTATGCCATCCAGTGGTGGCTGTTCGCGGCGGGCGTCCCGATCGGCTGGGTGATCCTGCTGCGCCGCGAGGCCCGCGAGCGCGCGGCGGCGGCGAAGGAGGAGACGCAGAAGACGGAACCGGCGTCGGTGTAGGCACCCGGGCCCGGCCCCCGGACCGGCAGCCCGGCGGCCCTGCGGCCCTCCGTGGACGTCCGGCCGTATCGGCCCGGTGAACACCGCTCTCGCCCGTTGGGGGGACGAGCGGGCAGGATAGGTGCCATGGATCTTGGACTGAAGGACCGGGTGTACGTCGTCACCGGCGCGACCCGCGGACTGGGCAACGCCACCGCGCGCGAACTCGTCGCCGACGGCGCCAAGGTGGTCGTCTCCGGACGGGACGGGAAGCGTGCCGCCGAGACGGCGGCCGAGCTGGGCCCCAACGCGGTCGGGGTGGCCGCGGACAACGCGGACGCGGAGGCCCCGGCACGGCTGATCGCGGCGGCACGGGAGAACTTCGGCGGCTTCCACGGCGTCCTCGTCAGCGTCGGCGGGCCGCCGCCCGGCTTCGTCGCCGACAACACCGACGAGCAGTGGCGGACGGCGTTCGAATCGGTGTTCCTGGGCGCGGTGAGGATCGCCCGCGCGGCGGCGGCCGAGCTGGAACCGGGCGGGGTCATCGCCTTTGTGCTGTCCGGGTCGGTGCACGAGCCGATTCCCGGGCTGACCATCTCCAATGGGCTGCGGCCCGGTCTCGCCGGGTTCGCCAAGTCCCTCGCGGACGAGCTGGGGCCACGGGGCATCCGGGTGGTGGGACTGCTGCCGGGACGCATCGACACGGACCGGGTGCGGGAACTGGATGCGCTGTCGGCGGATCCGGAGGCCACGCGGGCGGCGAGCGAGTCGCGTGTGCCGCTGCGGCGGTACGGGACGCCGGCGGAGTTCGGCCGGGTGGCCGCGTTCCTGCTGTCGCCGGCGGCGTCCTATGTGACCGGGGTGATGCTGCCGGTGGACGGCGGGGCACGGCACGGCTTCTAGCGCCGGGGGTTCCGCAGCCGCAAGCCGACGGGGAGTGTCCGCGCCTTCGGGGCGGGTCAGCTCACCCTTTCCGCACGGTGCCTGACGCTCTTCAGTCTCACCTCCGCCGGAAGCGACCGGAGGTTGGCCGAGTGCCTGGCGTGGGCCAGGCACTCGGCCGTGAGGCCGTTCAGCGTGGGTCCCGGGTCCGCGTGCGGCTCCAGAAGGAGCCGCACCTGGGCCGCGGGGGCGGTGCGGCGGCCGGTGAGGCGGACATGGGCGCGGGCCACGCCGTCCAGTCGCTCGGCGTCCGCGGCCAGCGCGTCCGCCAGGGCGGGGCCCCGCAGCACGGTCTGCCCGTCGTCACCGGTGTCGACCAGCACCTCGGCCGGCCGGCGGCGGCGCAGTACGGCGATCAGCCACCACAGGGCCAGCAGGAACAGGACGGCCAGAGCGGCGAGAACGCCGGGCCACCACCAGCCGGTCCCGCGCCACCGGGTCCGTTCGGCGGCGGTCAGCAGGACGTCGTGCCGGCCCTGGTGGATCCACCAGGAGGGCGGCCGTACGCCCAGGCCCACGGCGAGCACCGAGCCGCCGGCGACGAGCAGAACCAGTCCGATGAGCCCGGTCAGCACCCGGTTGACGATTCCGAGCACCGGTCTCACCCCTTCCGTCGGGGCCGGGTGACACGTACCGACAGGGCGGGCGGCCGGGTGAGCCCGAGCCCGGTGACCGCGTCGGCGAGCGCGGTGTCCAGGTCGGCGCGGACCTCCTCCAGTTCCCGGAAGTGCGCGACCGCGCGTATGTCGGCGCGGCGGCGGCGCAGCCGTACACGGACCGACCGCACCCCGGGGACCTCCATGGCCCGGTCGCGCAGCACCAGTGCGGCGGCGCTCCGGTGCAGCCCTGCCCGTACGTCGGGGTGGGGGCGCCGCATGGGCAGCAGACGGCGCAGGCCGGGGGTGACGGCCAGCACGATCAGCCACAGGCCGAGCAGGGCGGCGACGGCCGCGCCGATGCGTACCCAGGTGTCGTCCAGGGGGCGCTCGGCCAGCTGCCGGGCCAGTTCGTCGCGCCAGGGCGAAACGGACCCGTGGGCGCGTACGGCCGCGATGTCGTACAGGAACGCGCCGGTGAGGGCCACCAGCGGCAGGGCGACGAGACCGGCGGGCACCCGGCGCGCCGACCAGAAACGGCCGCCGCGGCCGTCCGTGTCGTCCTGGGCGGGTGGGGGTCCGTGGGTGCCGGGGGCCCCGGGCCGCTCGAGGGGGTCGTCCTTCCCGGCGGCCGACAGGGGCCGCGTGGTGCTCCGGGAGTTCCGGGGCTCGCTCATGGCGTCCTCCCCTGTACCGCTCCGTGCGCGGGGGCCGGGTGCAGCCGTTCCACCCGGACGGCGACCTCCGGCACCCGCATCCCCGCCAGCGCGCCCACCCGCTCCACCACACGACGGCGCACCGCGCGGCAGCACGCGCCGATGTCCTGCGGGTAGGGAAGGTCGACGAGAAGCCGGACGCGTGCGACACCGCGGTGCACGACGACCGCGGCCTGCGGCGGCGCGGCGTCCGGCGGCAGCGGGCCGAGTGCCTCCCGGGCCGCCTGTGAGGCGATCTTGGCGACGACGCGGTCGGCGATCGTCGTGGCGCCGCGCTCGCCGGGCTCGACGTGCACCGCGGATCACCGCCGGCGGTGGTCACGGGAGCGGAAGAGGTCGCCGGGTTCCAGGTCCCCCTCCAGGAACCGGCCGACGACGAAACCGACGGCGCCCAGGGCCGCCACCAGCAGGAAGGCGCCGAATCCGCCGAAGTACCCGGCGAAGCCCAGCGCCATACCGGCGATCATGCCGACCACGGCCATGTTCATCCCGCGCTCCTCACCTGCTCGGCCATCGCCGGGCCGTTCACCAGCCGTCCTCGGTGCTGTCCGTTCGTACGGTCCCCCGGTGCTGTGCTCCGTGCGTGTCCCTCAGGGGTGCCGCGGCCGGCGGCCTGTCACCGGAGGCGCGGCCTCGGCTCCTCCTCCTGCTCCGGTTCCTCCGGCAGCTTCACATCGGTGACGGCGATGTCGACCTCGACGACCTCCAGCCCGGTCATCCGCTCCACCGCCGCGATCACGTTCTTTCTGACCGCCCGGGCCACCTCGGTGATCGGCACGCCGTAGTCGACGACGATCTCCAGGTCGAGCGCGGTCTGCACCTCGCCGACCTCGGCCTTCACGCCCCGGGTCACGGACTTCGCGCCGCCGGGCACCCGGTCCCGTACGGCCCCGAAGGTCCTCGACAGTCCGCTGCCCATGGCGTGCACACCGGCGACGTCGCGCGCGGCGAGTCCGGCGATCTTCTCCACCACGCCGTCGGCGATGGTGGTCCGTCCCCGGCTGCCGGGCTCTCCCCGTCCGGGCCGGGGCGCGGAGGTCCTGGGGAACACAGGGGTCTCCAGGACCTCCCGCCCGTCGTCGAGGGTGTCTGTCCAGTCCTGCTCCGCCATGTCGGTCATCGCCGTCCGTCCCTCCCGGTCACCGTCTTTTACCCACGGTAGGCGGACCGACGGGATCCCGCTTCCGAAAGGGCGGGGCCTACTCCCCGATGCCGGCCAGGTCCCGCAGGCGTCGGGCCTGGGCCTCGCGTTCGGCGACGCGCTGCTGCTCATAGGTGCGCTCCAGGGCGCCGCGCAGCAGGGTCTTGGTCTCGACGACGGCGTCACGGGGCGCCGCCAGGAGCGCGGAGGTCAGGTCCTGTACGGCCGCGTCGAGCTGGTCGAGGGGCACGGCGAGGTTCGCCAGGCCGGTCTGCACCGCCTCCTCGGCACCCACGAAACGGCCGGTGACGCAGATCTCCAGCGCGCGGGCATAGCCGACCAGCCCCACCAGCGGATGGGTGCCGGTGAGGTCGGGGACCAGGCCGAGGCTGGTCTCGCGCATGGCGAACTGCACATCGTCCGCGACCACACGCAGGTCGCAGGCCAGCGCCAGCTGGAAACCGGCCCCGATGGCGTGCCCCTGCACGACGGCGACGGACAGGATGTCGTTGCGCCGCCACCAGGTGAACGCCTCCTGGTACTCGGCGATGGTGGCGTCCAGCTCGGCGTCGCTGCCGCGCGCGAGGTCGACGAACGACGGCTCGCCGTCGATGCCCTCCGGCGTGAACGCCTGCCGGTCGAGCCCGGCGGAGAAGGACTTGCCCTCACCGCGCAGCAGCACCACACGGACGGAGCCCGGCAGCAGCCGGCCGGCCTCGGTGAGCGCCCGCCACAGAGCGGGGCTCTGTGCGTTGCGCTTGGCCGGGTTGGTCAGCGTCACCGTGGCGACCGCGTCGTCGACGGTGAGCCGTACGCCGTCCTTGTCGAGTACCGGATCGAGGTTGTGCTCGGGCGAAGCCATGTGCGCCTCCGATGGGTGCAGTCAGCGTGGATGCCCCGAGGGCATCGTAAGTGACTGCACAGTAACCACCCGGCCGACCGGTGGACCGGCCGGGTGGTCACCATCGAAAGCCGATGGGTCGCCCGCGGTCGGTCAGGACGACTGGTTCTTCTTGCCCCGAGTCGCCCCGCCACGCCCACGGAGCGTGACACCCGACTCGCTGAGCATCCGGTGGACGAAGCCATACGAGCGGCCGGTCTCCTCGGCCAACGCTCGAATGCTCGCACCGGCGTCGTACTTCTTCTTCAGGTCTGCCGCGAGCTTGTCGCGCGCGGCGCCGGTCACCCGGCTGCCCTTCTTCAGAGTCTCGGCCACCCGTGCCTCCTCATGGGAAGTGCGCTCTGGTCCCCTCATGATCACCCCTCCGGGCCCTGATGGCCACCCATTCGGCAAGGTCTGTGAGACAGACTTGTGACGACAGGAGCACATCCCCACAAGCGGAATCCGTCACTCCGCACGGTGATATCTGTACCACCGAACGGCTTCTTTCATGAAATGCCTGGTCAGCGACGCGCGACGGCCGAGCCCCCGCCTTATAGGGGCTCGGCCGTGAATTCGATGGAGGACACACCTCGATACGAGGAGATCTCACACAGATGATGGATCACCTGTAGGCCGAATGATCCATACGTCGTTGATCGGTTGTTCGGTCAAGCGAGGGCGACGAGGTCCGCGTAGTCGGCGCCCCACAGGTCCTCGACCCCGTCGGGCAGCAGGATGATCCGCTCCGGCTGCAGCGCCTCGACGGCTCCCTCGTCGTGGGTGACGAGGACGACGGCGCCCTTGTAGGTGCGCAGCGCGTTGAGGATCTCCTCGCGGCTGGCCGGGTCGAGGTTGTTGGTGGGCTCGTCGAGCAGCAGGACGTTCGCGGAGGAGACGACCAGGGTGGCGAGCGCCAGACGGGTCTTCTCCCCACCGGAGAGGACACCGGCCGGCTTGTCGACGTCGTCGCCGGAGAACAGGAACGAGCCCAGCACCTTGCGGATCTCGGCGAGCTCCATGTCGGGGGCGGCCGACCGCATGTTCTCCAGGACCGTGCGGTCGGGGTCCAGGGTCTCGTGCTCCTGCGCGTAGTAACCGATCTTGAGGCCGTGACCGGGGACGACCGCACCGGTGTCCGGCTGTTCCACGCCCGCGAGCAGGCGCAGCAACGTGGTCTTGCCGGCGCCGTTGAGGCCGAGGACGACGACGCGGGAGCCCCGGTCGACGGCCAGGCTGACGTCGGTGAAGATCTCCAGCGAGCCGTACGACTTCGACAGTCCCTCGGCCATCAGCGGGGTCCGGCCGCAGGGCGCGGGCTCGGGGAAGCGCAGCTTGGCCACCTTGTCCTGCCGGCGGACCTCCTCCAGGCCGGCCAGCAGCCGCTCGGCGCGGCGGGCCATGTTCTGCGCGGCCACCGCCTTGGTGGCCTTGGCGCGCATCTTGTCGGCCTGGGCCTGGAGCGCGGCGGCCTTCTTCTCCGCGTTGGCCCGCTCCCGCTTGCGGCGTCTCTCGTCGGCCTCGCGCTGCTGCTGGTAGAGCTTCCAGCCCATGTTGTAGATGTCGATGCAGGCGCGGTTGGCGTCCAGGTAGAACACCTTGTTGACGACCGTCTCGACCAGGTTGACATCGTGGGAGATCACGATGAAGCCGCCGCGGTAGGTCCTCAGATAGTCGCGCAGCCAGACGATCGAGTCGGCGTCGAGGTGGTTGGTGGGCTCGTCGAGCAGCAGGATGTCCGCGTCGGAGAACAGGATGCGGGCCAGCTCGATACGGCGGCGCTGACCGCCGGAGAGCGTGCGCAGGGGCTGACCGAGCACCCGGTCGGGCAGGTTGAGCGCGGCGGCGATCGTGGCGGCCTCGGCCTCGGCGGCGTAACCGCCCTTGGCGAGGAACTCGGTCTCCTGGCGCTCGTACTGCTTGAGCGCCTTCTCCCGGGTGGCGCCCTTGCCGGTGGCGATGCGCTGCTCGTTCTCGCGCATCTTGCGGATCAGGACGTCCAGTCCGCGGGCGGAGAGGATGCGGTCGCGGGCGAGCACGTCGAGGTCGCCGGTGCGGGGGTCCTGCGGGAGATAGCCGACCGCACCGGAACGGGTGACGGTGCCGGCGGCGGGAATCCCCTCGCCCGCCAGGACCTTGGTGAGGGTGGTCTTTCCGGCGCCGTTGCGGCCGACCAGGCCGATGCGGTCGCCCCGGGTGACGCGGAAGGTGGCGTTCTCGATGAGGACGCGGGCACCGGCACGCAGCTCGAGACCGGAAACAGAGATCACGGACAGACTCCTGGGCAAGTGGGGGCGGAACGGGCGGCTGGAGGACGGTCCCGCCGTCTAATGCGCGAGGAGAATGACCATGCGGGAAGTCTAACGGGGGTGCGCAAGCGGTTTTTCCCGTTGCGCACGCCGGGGCGTTGTCAGTGACGGGTGCCACACTGAGCCGCACACCGGACCTTCCGGCGGGAACCGGCGCACAAGGGAGTGATCGGTACGGCGGACACGGCCGGCGGACGCCCGAGCGTGTATCCGACGCTGCTGTACGCGGACGCCAAGGCGGCCGTCAAGCAGCTGACGGAGGCGTTCGGCTTCACGGAGCTGTCGGTGCACGAGGGCGAGGACGGCCTTGTGCACCACGCCGAACCGGTGCAGGGCAACGGTGCGGTGATGCTGGGCTCGAAGGGCCGTGGCGGCCGTTTCGACGAGGCGATGCGCGCCGCGGGCCCGGCGGGGGTGTACGTGGTGGTGGACGACGTGGACGCCCACCACCGGCGGCGGTGGAGCACGGCGCGGAGATCCTGATGCCCCCGACGGACCAGGACTACGGCTCGCGCGACTACATGACCCGGGACCTGGGGGGCAACATCTGGACCTTCGGCACCTACGCGCCTCGCATCGGAGGTGACGTCGCGCCCTGACCGCCCGGACGGCACCCCCTGACCGTGCCCCCCCCTGCCCACTGCCCCCCCCTGATTGCTAGCTGCCTCCGGTGTGCACCTGGAAGGCGGCCCGGCGCACGGCCTTGGCCAGCGCCGGGTCGGGGTGGGCGGCGGCGAGGGCGACCAGCACCTGCACGGTCCGGGGATGGCCGACGGCGCGCACTTCCTCGAGCAGGGCCGGGATGGTGGGCTGCACCGCGGACTCCAGATGGCGCACGAGCATGGAGGGCTCGCCGTGGTCGATGACGGCGGCGGCGGTGTCCACCCACAGCCACGTGGCCTCCTCACGGGTGAGGGCCTCGTGGGCGTCCTCCGCGTCGACGCCCTCGTGCTCGGCGAGCCACAGCAGGGCGTACGGCCTGAGCACCGGCTCGTCGAGCACGGCCCGTACGTCGGGCTCGGCGGGCGCGCCGACGACCCTCAGCGCGTCGAAGGCGAGACCGCGCAGCAGGGCGTCCGCGCCGCGGGCGGCGTCGAGCAGCTCGGCGACGGCACTGCCGACGGGCCTGGCCGCCAGCCAGGCCCGGTACTCGGCCCGGGCCGCGTTCGGCCGCAGCTGCGCACAGCCGCGGAGCATGTCCTCCGCCGACTGCTCGATGTTCCCCGCGGGGCTCTGGGCGGCGACACAGATCTGCTCCAGCTTGACCCAGACCGCCCAGCTGCCGAGCGGCGTGAGGGTGGCCTGCCCGTCCTCGCAGGTGAGCGCCCCGACGGACGCGAGCGCCCGCAGCGCCCAGTCGAGCAGAGGCGCGAGCTCGGCGGCGTCGGCCGGCTCGGCGGCGGGCGGAGGGGACTGCGGGTCGTAGGGGATCTCGCAGCGCTCGGTGCGCAGTTCGGTGACGCGCTGCCTGAGGAGGTCGAGGAGCTGGTCGACGGGGACGGGACCGGCGGAGAGCTGGAGGAAGGAGAGGACCTGCGGCATGGCCGAGACGACCTCGGCGACGGCGGCGGGCTCATGGCCCTCGGGTTCCGGACAGGCGAGCGACCAGGCGTCGAACAGGGCGACCCAGCCACGCAGAACGGCGCTGTCGTCGCGGTCCCAGGCGCGCAGCCGCCATCCGGGGCGGGCACTGTCGCCGTGCACCTCGATCAGGCCGGAGAGCCGGGCGGTGTCCCAGTCGGCACGGACCTGGTCGGGCGTCAGGCCCAGGGCGATGGCCGCGCGTTGGGCGGACGCGTCGGAGAGGGTGGCCTTGCCGTCTCCGGTCGCCCCGGCACGGCCGGGGCCGAGGGCGGCGTCGGCCCAGCGGGCCACACGGGCCGCTCCGGCCAGCTGGGAACGCGCCATTCCGGCCAGCTCCGGAGGGGCCGAGGTGCCCTGCGGGGGGCGCGGTGCGGTGCGGTGGGGCTGCCGCCGGCCCGCGGCTCGGGGAGCGGCGGACAGGGGTCGCGGGCGAACGAGTCGCAGTCTGGAGTCGCGCGGGGTACGGGACGTCACGGGTGCAGTCTTCCGGTTGACGGTCCGAAAACCCAAACGGAATGTCGCACCGGGCGGTGAGGAGGTCCGCGGAAGGGGCCGGAAGGAGGGTGGTACGACGCCTTTCAGCCGGTGCCGAAGGCCGCCGAAGGACCCGTCGCCGGCCGAAGCGGAACCCGGCCGCCAAGGCCCGGCCACAGCTCCCGGCGGTCTCCGCCGGGCTCATATCAGCGGCGTCAGGAAGCGCCGCAGCGCCTCCTCGTACCCTTTCGGGTCGGCATTCCACATCGCGCTGTGCGCGGCGTTCCGCACCGTGTGCAGGGCCACCAGGTTGGGGTGGCGTTCGGCGAGGCGACGGGAGAGCTGCCAGGGGGCCACCCGGTCGTCGGGGCCGTGGACGATCAGCGTCGGCACCGAGAGTCTCTCGGGGGTGGCCGCTTCGGCGAGCCGGTCGCCGTACAGTCCGGCGCGCCCCTGCGCGGCGCGCACCGCGAGCGGCAGCAGCGGCCCCGGGACGTGCCGGGCCCGGGCCAGGGCCCGCATCGTGACCTCCCAGTTGAGCACCGGGGAGTCCAGCACCAGCCCGGCGACGCGCTCGCGCAGCTCCGAGCGGCGGGCGGCCCGCAGGGCCATCGTGGCCCCGGTGGACCAGCCGTAGAGGACCACCCGCTCGGCCCCCGACTCCACCGCATGGCGGATCGCCGCCTCCAGATCGCGCCACTCGGTCTCGCCGAGGTGGCTCAGGCCGTCCGGGGAGCGGGGCGCACCGGCGTCGCCGCGGTAGGCGAGGGCCAGCACCGGGAAGTGCCGGTGGTGCAGGAACTCCATGACGTTCATGGCCAGTTCGCGGGTGGTGCCCAGCCCGTGCACCGCGATCACCCAGGTTCCGCGCGCCCCGGGCACGAACCAGGCGGGCAGGGTGCCGAGTTCGCCCGGGATCCTGACGTCCTCGTGGTTCAGGCCGAGTGCGGAGCGGGGGTTGCCGACGTACAGGTTGGGGGTGAGCCACACCTTGTCGCGGGGTTTCAGGGAGCCGTGGGTGACGCGTTCCAGGCGGCGTACGACGGTGTCGGGCCGGTGCGAGGCGCCGGACAGGACGGGGCCGACCACCGCGTGGGAGCCGTTGCCGGCCAGGCCGTAGGTGCCGGGGCGCAGGGAGGCCAGATCGCGGGTGAGGATGACCTGGCCCGCGGCCGTGCCGTGGACGGTCAGCCGTGGTTCGGTGGGCAGGGGGCGGCCCGGGACCACCTTGAGCGCGGCGTCGCTGGCGAGCCTGCCCGCGACGACGCTCGCCACGCTGCCTGCCAGAACCGCGGTGACGGCCGCAGCCGTCGCTGTGACTGTGCGCACGGGACCAGTGTCACGGCGTATCCGGCCATGGGCCAGTGGAGAGGGACGGTCGGGGTGACACACCCCCGCGCGCTTCACCGGAGAGAGGCGTTCCTCCCCTGCCTCCCGCCTCCCCCGCCTCCTCTGCCTCCCCGAGCCTCCTGCACCCGTGGCCCGGGGGCGGCTTGCGCCGCCCCGTACCGGCCGGCCGCTACCGCCCCGGCTGCCCGTACTTCCGCAGCCGCTCCTCCGCCTGTGCCAGCTGCTCCGGCGTCAGCAGAGTGGGGGTCAGGCCGGGCACGGACGAGGCCGTCAGCCAGAGGCGGCACATCCACTCCAGCTGGGCGGTGCGGTCGTACGCCTGGTCGAGGGTGGCGCCGTAGGTGATCGTGCCGTGGTTCTGCAGCAGACAGCCGGTGCGGCCCTCGAGGGCGCGCACCATGTTCCGGGCCAGCTCCTCGGTGCCGTACGTCGCGTACGGGGCGACCCGGACGGGTCCGCCGAGCACGCCGGTCATGTAGTGGACCGGCGGCAGCTCGGTGACGAGCGTGGAGACGGCCGTGGCGTGCACGGCGTGGGTGTGGACGACGGCGCGGGCGTCGGTGGTGCGGTGGAGGGCAAGGTGCATGGGCAGCTCACTGGTCGGCACCAGTGCGCCGAGCACCTGCCGTCCCGTCAGGTCGACGCCGGTCACGTCGTCGGGGGTGAGCCGGTCGTAGGGGACACCGGACGGGGTGACCAGGACGATGTCGCCCACGCGTACGGAGACGTTGCCGGAGGTGCCCACGACCAGCCCGTCGGACACCATGCGGCGGGCCGTCGCGACGAGCGCCTCCCATGCGCCGGCCACCTCCTCCGCGTTCGGTGCGTCCGGCGCGTCCCCCTCGCCTCCCTGCGCGTTCTGCGCCTCTTGTGCGCCTTGTACGTCCTGTACGCCTTGCCGCTCCCGCTCTCGTTCCCGCTCCTGTGCGCGCTCCCGTTCCCGCCGCTGCTCCGCCATGCGCCGCCCCTTCCGCACCGTCCCGCCCTGAGCTGCTCCGTCATGTGTTGCCCCGTCCTGCCCCGACCGTGTCGGGACAGCCCCGGAAGCGACCGGTATCTCCCCGGCGGACCACTGGAACGGACACCGTGAAGACCGCCTCAGTTCATCTTCTGTTCACCCTGGTTACCTACGTTCAAGCCGCCCATGACGCTCGAACGATTGCCAGGTAAATGGAAAGCTTCTCGCTGATCCTCGCGATTGTGGTGATCACCGCACTCGTGTTCGATTTCACGAACGGTTTCCACGACACCGCCAACGCGATGGCCACCACCATCTCCACTGGCGCACTCAAGCCCAAGGTCGCGGTGGCCATGTCCGCCGTGCTCAACCTGGTGGGCGCTTTCCTCTCCGTGGAGGTCGCCAACACGATCTCCAAAGGTCTCGTCGACGAAAGCGGCATTCGTCCCGAGGTCATCTTCGCCGCCCTGGTGGGCGCGATCCTCTGGAATCTGCTGACCTGGCTGGTCGGGCTTCCGTCCAGCTCCTCGCACGCCCTCATGGGCGGCCTGATCGGCGCCACCGTCGCCTCGGCGGGCATCGGCGCGGTGCACGGCGGCGTCCTGGTCACCAAGGTGCTTCTCCCGGCAGTCGCCGCCCCGCTCGTCGCGGGCATCTCCGCTCTGGTCGCGACCCGGCTGACGTACCGCCTCGGCAGGAACACGGACGGCAGGGCGGCCGAGAGGGGCCACCGCGCCGGCCAGATCGCCTCCGCGGGCCTGGTCTCGCTGGCCCACGGCACCAACGACGCGCAGAAGACGATGGGCATCATCACTCTCGCCCTGATCACCGGCGGTGCCCTCGCCCCCGGTTCCAACCCTCCCGTCTGGGTCATCGCCTCCGCGGGCATCGCCATCGCGCTCGGCACCTATGTCGGCGGCTGGCGCATCATCCGCACCATGGGCAAGGGGCTGACCGACCTCCAGCCGCAGCAGGGCTTCGCCGCCCAGACCAGCGCGGCCACCGCCATTCTGGCCTCCTCCCACCTCGGCTTCTCCCTCTCCACCACGCACGTCGTCTCCGGCGCGGTAATGGGCGCCGGCCTGGGCCGCAAGGGCGGCGTCGTCCGCTGGTCCACCGCGACCCGCATGTGCGTCGCCTGGGCCCTGACCCTGCCGGCCGCGGCCCTGGTCGGCGCCGGCGCGGAGGCCATGACGCGCCTCGGTGACTGGGGCACCGGGTTCGTCGCCGCCTTCCTGGTGGTCTCCAGCGCCACGATCTGGAAGATCTCCCGCCGCGAGGTCGTCGACCACACCAACGTCAACGCCGCCGACGAGACCCCTGCGGTCGCCGACAGCGAGAAGCCGTCCGACGCCCTCACCCCGGCCACCCTGGCCTCCCAGGCGGCCGAGGATCTCACGGCGACGATCCCCGCCCCGGCATCCGCCCCCACCGCGCCCGCGGCGACCCCGCCGGCCGCCGCCTGAGTCCGCGCCCGGACAGAAGCCCGGACAGAAGCCCGGACAGAAGCCCGGACAGAAGGCCCCGGACAGAAGGAAGAGAAAACCCATGGACATCGACTGGGCGGCCCTCGGCTCCGTCTTCGGCGTGAGCCTCGGCGTATCGGTGGGCCTCGTGGTCCTGTTCAGCCTCGGCATCGCCGCTCTCTCCCGCCGCGACCGGGCCGCCGAGCAGGGCAGCGGCGGCGGAGCGCTCGCGGTCACCGGCGCCTGCGTCTGCTTCGCCGCGTGCGCCGCCGCGGTGGCGTACGGGATCCATCTGATCGTGGCCTGAACCGACAGGCACCAGCGGCATCGCCCGCTCCGCCCGGAGCGTCCCGAGGACGCCCCGGGCGGGGCGGGCGTTTTCGTGCGCCGGTCGTGCGCGGTGGTGTGGGTCTTGTCTCACTGCGCCTGCGCAGGTCAACGGCAAGTTGACGGGCGTTCGCGGGGCATGGTGGACTGCCGGGGCCATGTACGGCGGCAAGAGAGGAAGCCGGTGCGAATCCGGCGCGGTCCCGCCACTGTGACCGGGAGGGCGACTTCCCGGGAGCCAGGAACTCTCCCCGTCGGTCTCGTCGAACCAGGGCGTGGACACCCTGAGTGAGGACATATCGCGATGCACGGCTGCCGACCGAGGTTCACCAGCGACACCCCGACCGCACCTTCGGTACCCCCGGTCGGCTGACCCGATGGGTGCCGATCGCGTTTTCGCGTACGGCGCCACCGCCGGCCTCCTCGGTGACCTGATCCTCGGCGATCCCCGTCGCGGACATCCGGTCGCCGTGTTCGGCCGTGCCGCGAGCGCCGTGGAACGCGCCCTGTGGCGGGACCACCGCGGCTGGGGCGCCCTGCACACCGCCGTGTGCGTGGGGGGCACCGTGGCGGTGGCCGCACTGGCCGCAGCCGCCGTACGCCGCTCCCGTGCCGCCTCCGTCGCCCTGACCGCCGCCGCCACCTGGACCGTCGTCGGCGGCACCTCGCTCGCGCGGGAGGCGCGGACGATCGGGCGCGCGCTCGGGGCCGGGGACGTCGACGGCGCCCGGGCGCGGCTGCCGCACCTGTGCGGACGCGACCCGCAGGCGCTGGACGCCGACGGGATCGCGCGGGCCGTCGTCGAGTCCGTCGCCGAGAACACCTCCGACGCGGTGGTGGGCGCGCTGCTGTGGGGCGCCGTCGCCGGAGTGCCGGGCCTCCTCGGCTTCCGGGCCGTCAACACCCTGGACGCCATGGTCGGGCACAAGTCCCCCCGCCACCGCCGCTACGGCTGGGCCTCGGCCCGTCTCGACGACCTCGCCGGCTGGCCGGGGGCACGGCTGACCGCCGCCCTGGCGGCCGTCGCGGGAGGCGACCCGCGGGGTGCCGTACGGGCCTGGCGTGCCGACGCCCGCAAGCATCCGAGCCCCAACGCCGGCCCGGTCGAGGCCTCGTTCGCGGGGGCCCTCGGCGTACGGCTGGGCGGCACGCTCTCCTACGGCGGGCGCGTGGAGCACCGCCCGGTGCTCAACGGCTCCGGGCGCGCCGTCCGGACGGAGGACATCGAGCGGGCCGTACGCCTCTCACGGCGCGTGAGCTGGCTCGCGCTCGGCACCTGCGTCGCCGCCAGGCTGCTGTGCGCCCGCGCCCGCCGGGCGGGGGCCGGGGCGGGGGCAGGGCTGAAGGCATGGGCGACGGCACGGACGAAGGGACGGACGTCATGAACGGCGGTCTGCTCGTCGCCGGCACCACCTCCGACGCCGGGAAGAGCGTCGTCACGGCCGGGATCTGCCGGTGGCTGGTGCGGCAGGGCGTGAAGGTCGCGCCCTTCAAGGCGCAGAACATGTCCCTCAACTCCTTCGTCACCCGTGAGGGCGCCGAGATCGGGCGGGCGCAGGCCATGCAGGCCCAGGCCTGCCGGATCGAGCCGACCGCGCTGATGAACCCGGTGCTGCTCAAGCCGGGCGGCGAGCAGAGCAGCCAGGTCGTGCTGCTGGGCAGGCCGGTGGGCGAGCTGAGCGCACGCGGCTACCACGGCGGGCGGCAGCACAGGCTCCTCGGCACGGTGCTGGACTGCCTCGCCGAACTGCGCGGCACGTACGACGTGGTGATCTGCGAGGGGGCGGGCAGCCCGGCCGAGATCAATCTGCGCCGGACCGACATCGTCAACATGGCGGTCGCACGGGGTGCGCGGCTGCCCGTGCTGATCGTCGGCGACATCGACCGCGGCGGCGTCTTCGCCTCCTTCTTCGGCACGCTCGCCCTGCTGTCCCGCGAGGACCAGGAGCTGGTCGCCGGGTTCCTCGTCAACAAGTTCCGCGGCGACGTCTCGCTGCTGGAGCCGGGGCTCGACATGCTGCACGGGCTCACCGGACGGCGCACCTTCGGCGTCCTGCCCTTCCGGCACGGGCTCGGCATCGACGAGGAGGACGGACTGGGGGTCCCCCCGCTCGAGCGAAGCCGAGAGTGGGGGAGGGTGTCGCTGCGGGGGGCTGTGCGGGAGTCCGCGGTGGCCCCTCCGGTGGGCGAGGAGATCCTGCGGGTCGCCGTCTGCGCCGTCCCCCTGATGTCCAACTTCACCGACGTGGACGCGCTCGCCGCCGAACCGGGCGTCGTCGTGCGGTTCGTGGACCGCCCGGAGGAGCTGTCCGACGCCGACCTCGTCGTCGTGCCCGGCACCCGGGGCACGGTCCGGGCGCTTCGGTGGCTGCGGGAGCGGGGACTTGCGGAGGCCCTCGAGCGCAGGGCCCGCGAGGGACGGCCCGTCCTCGGGATCTGCGGCGGCTTCCAGGTCCTCGGCGAGCACATCGAGGACGAGGTCGAGTCGCGGGCCGGACACGTGGACGGCCTCGGACTGCTGCCGGTACGGGTCCGGTTCGCCCGGGAGAAGACCCTCGCCCGGCCCGAGGGCGAGGCCCTGGGCGAACGGGTCGAGGGCTACGAGATCCACCACGGGGTCGCCGAGGTCACCGGCGGGGAGCCCTTCCTGGACGGCTGCCGGTCCGGAGCCGTCTGGGGCACGCACTGGCACGGCTCGCTGGAGTCGGACGGCTTCCGGCGTGCCTTCCTGCGCGAGGTGGCGGCCGCCGCCGGCCGCCGCTTCGTCCCGGCCGCCGACACCTCCTTCGCCGCCCTGCGCGAGGAACAGCTCGACCGGCTCGGCGATCTGATCGAACAGCACACGGACACGGACGCGCTGTGGCGGCTCATCGAGTCGGGCGCGCCGCGAGGACTTCCCTTCATTCCCCCGGGAGCACCCGCATGAGCACAGTGTTGTTGTTGTCGACCGCCGACACCGATCTGCTGGCGGCCCGTGCCTCGGGCGCCTCCTACCGGATCGGCAACCCGGCCCGGGTGGACGTCACCGAGGAACTCCCCCGGCTGCTCGACGGCGCGGACGTCGCCGTCGTCCGCCTGCTCGGCGGCAAGCGCGCCTGGGAGGACGGACTCGCCGCGCTGAAGGCGTCCGGTGTCCCGACCGTGCTGCTGGGCGGGGAGGCCGTGCCGGACGCGGAGCTGATGGCCGAGTCGTCGGTGCCGGCGGGCGTGGTGGCGGAGGCCCTGCGGTACCTCGTCGAGGGCGGGCCGGCGAACCTGGCCGAGCTGGCCCGGTTCCTGTCGGACACGGTGCTGCTGACCGGTGAGGGCTTCGAGAAACCGCGGAAGATGCCGGAGTACGGCATCCACGGCGACCGCCCCTTCACCGAGGGGCGCCCGACCGTGGGCGTCCTCTTCTACCGCGCCCACGAACTGAGCGGCAACACCGCCTTCGTGGACACCCTGTGCGACGCGATCGAGGCGCACGGCGCCAACGCCCTCCCGGTGTACTGCGGTTCGCTGCGCGGCGCCGACCCGGGGCTGTACGAGATCCTGGGACGGGCCGACGCCCTGGTCGCCACCGTCCTCGCCGCCGGCGGCACCCACGCCTCGCAGGCCTCGGCGGGCGGGGACGAGGAGTCCTGGGACGTCGGGGCGCTGGCCGAGCTCGACGTCCCGGTGCTGCAAGGGCTCTGCCTGACCTCGTCGCGCGCCGCCTGGGAGGCGTCGGACGCGGCCCTCTCCCCGATGGACGCGGCGATGCAGGTCGCGATCCCGGAGTTCGACGGACGGCTGATCACGGTCCCGTTCTCCTTCAAGGAGCAGGGCCCCGACGACGTACCGGTGTACGTGGCCGACCCCGAGCGGGCCGCCCGGGTGGCCGGCATCGCCGTACGGCACGCCCGGCTGCGGCACAAGCCGAACGCCGAGAAGAGGATCGCGCTCGTCTTCACCGCGTACCCGACCAAGCACGCGCGGATCGGCAACGCGGTCGGCCTGGACACCCCCGCCTCGGCGGTACGGGTGCTGGACGCCCTGCGGGAGGCGGGCTACACGGTCGAGGGGTACCCCGACAACGGCGACGAGCTGATCCACCGTCTGATCGAGGCCGGCGGCCACGACGTGGAGTGGCTGACGGAGGAACAGCTGGCCGCCGCACCCGCGCGCGTGCCGCTCGCCGACTACCGGGCGTGGTTCGACCGGCTCGACCCGGACCTGCGGGACGCGATGCTCCAGGCGTGGGGCGAGCCGCCGGGCTCGCTGTACGTCGACGGCGACGACATCGTGCTCGCCTCCCTGCGGTTCGGGAACGTCGTCGTGATGATCCAGCCGCCGCGCGGCTTCGGCGAGAACCCCATCGCCATCTACCACGACCCGGACATGCCGCCGTCGCACCACTACCTGGCGGCCTACCGGTGGCTCGAGAACAGCTTCGGCGCCGACGCCGTCGTGCACATGGGCAAGCACGGCACGATGGAGTGGCTGCCGGGCAAGGGCCTGGGCCTGTCACGCGGATGCGCGCCGGACGCGGTCCTGGGCGACCTGCCGCTGGTCTACCCGTTCATCGTCAACGACCCCGGCGAGGGCACCCAGGCCAAGCGGCGCGGGCACGCCACGGTCGTCGACCACCTGGTGCCGCCGATGGCGCGCGCGGACACCTACGGCGACCTGGCCAGGCTGGAGCAGCTGCTCGACGAGTACGCGCTGGTCTGCGACCTGGACCCGGCGAAGGCACCGGCCGTACGGGCGCAGATCTGGACCCTGGTCAAGGCCGCCGAGCTGCACCACGACCTGCAGGTGGACGAACAGCCGGACGACGACGAGTTCGACGAGTTCGTCATGCACATCGACGGCTATCTGTGCGAGATCAAGGACGTGCAGATCAGGGACGGCCTGCACGTCCTGGGCGGCGGACCGGTCGGCGAGCCGCGGGTGAACCTGGTGCTGGCCGTGCTGCGCTCCTCGCAGGTGTGGGGCGGGAAGGCGAACGCGCTGCCGGGGCTGCGGGCCTCGCTGGCGGAGCACTTCGGGCTGGTGGAGAAGGAGCTGCTGGCCGAGCCGGGTGCGCCGGTGAAGGTGCCGGTGGAGCTGACGGACCTGGTGGAGGGCCCGGCCCGGACCGCCTCCGACGCGATCGACCTGCTGGAGCAGCTGTGCCGGCGGATCGCGGAGGGGATGGAGGAACGCGGCTGGGCGGCCTCCGCGTGCGCGGCCCTGGTGCGGGAGGTGCTGGGTGCCGACCTGCCGGAGGCGGTGGCCGTGCTGGAGTTCGCCTGCACCGAGGTCGTGCCCCGGCTCGCCCGCACCACGGACGAGATCGGGCACATCCTGCGGGCGCTGGACGGGGGGTACGTCCCCGCGGGCCCGTCCGGCTCCCCGACCCGGGGCCTGGTCAACGTCCTGCCGACCGGCCGGAACTTCTACTCGGTGGATCCCAAGGCGATTCCGTCCAGGCTGAGCTGGGAGGTCGGCCAGTCGCTCGCGGATTCGCTGGTGCAGCGGTATCTGCGGGACACGGGCGAATACCCGAGGTCGGTCGGTCTGACGGTCTGGGGCACGTCCGCGATGCGCACCCAGGGCGACGACATCGCCGAGATCCTGGCGCTGCTGGGCTGCCGCCCGGTGTGGGACGACGCATCGCGCCGGGTGACCGGCTTCGAGGTGATCCCCCTGGAGGAGCTGGGCCGGCCGCGCATCGACGTCACGGTGCGGATCTCGGGTTTCTTCCGGGACGCGTTCCCGCACGTGGTCGGGCTGATCGACGACGCGGTGCGGACGGTGGCGGAGCTGGACGAGCCCGCCGGGCAGAACTTCGTGAAGGCCCACGCCGACGAGGACACCGCCGAGCACGGCGACCGGCGGCGTGCGACGACCCGCATCTTCGGCTCCAAGCCGGGGGCGTACGGCGCGGGCCTGCTGCCGCTGATCGACGCGCGGAACTGGCGCAGCGACGCGGACCTGGCCGAGGTGTACGCCGTGTGGGGCGGTTACGCCTACGGGCGCGGGCTCGACGGACGGGCGGCGCGCGGGGACATGGAGCGGGCGTTCCGGCGGATCGCGGTGGCGGCGAAGAACGTCGACACCAGAGAGCACGACCTCGTCGACGCCGACGACTACTTCCAGTACCACGGCGGCATGGTCGCCGTGGTGCGGCATCTGACGGGGAGCAACCCCGAGGCGTACGTGGGGGATTCGGCGACTCCCGACCAGGTGAGGACCCGCACGCTGGGCGAGGAGACGCACCGGGTCTTCCGGGCGCGGGTGGTGAACCCCCGGTGGATGTCGGCCATGAGAAGGCACGGCTACAAGGGGGCTTTCGAGATGGCCGCGACCGTGGACTACCTCTTCGGGTACGACGCCACGGCGGGCGTGGTCGACGACTGGATGTACGAGAAGCTCAGCGCCGCGTACGTCTTCGACCCGGAGAACCGGGACTTCATGAAGAAGTCCAACCCGTGGGCGCTGCGCGGCATCACCGAGCGGCTGCTGGAGGCCGCCGACCGCGGCCTGTGGGCGGAGCCGGACCAGGAGACCCTGGACCGGCTCCGGGCGACCTACCTCGAACTCGAGGGAGAGCTGGAGGGAGACGCGTGATCTTCCCGGCAAATCCCGCATCAGCGAGGAGCACTTGTCCTCTTCCGGATCCGGAGCGCCGAACGGCGGACCGGCCCCGCGCGGGCAGGGAGCGGGTTTCCACCATGACGGGCTTGCGGGGCGGATGCGCAGCGCGCCGCCGGCGGCCGTGCGAAGGAGTGATTGTCGCGTGACCACGCCCTACCCCTTCACCGCTGTCGTCGGGCAGGACGACCTGCGGTTGGCTCTGCTGCTCAACGCGGTGTCCCCGCGCGTGGGCGGTGTCCTGGTGCGCGGGGAGAAGGGGACCGCGAAGAGCACGGCGGTCCGCGCCCTGTCGGCGCTGCTGCCGGAGATCGACGTGGTGCCCGGCTGCCGTTTCTCCTGCGACCCCTCGGCCCCGGACCCCGCCTGCCCGGACGGGCCGCACGAGAACGGCAGCGGTGTCGCACGGCCCGCCCGCATGGTCGAACTCCCCGTCGGCGCCTCCGAGGACCGGCTCGTCGGTGCGCTGGACATCGAGCGGGCCCTCTCCGAGGGCGTGAAGGCGTTCGAGCCGGGCCTGCTCGCCGAGGCGCACCGCGGGATCCTCTACGTCGACGAGGTCAACCTGCTCCACGACCACCTGGTCGACCTGCTGCTGGACGCCGCCGCGATGGGCGCCTCGTACGTCGAGCGCGAGGGTGTCTCCGTGCGGCACGCGGCGCGGTTCCTGCTCGTCGGGACCATGAACCCCGAGGAGGGCGAGCTGCGCCCCCAGCTGCTGGACCGCTTCGGCCTCACGGTCGAGGTCGCCGCCTCCCGGGACCCCGAGACCCGTGCCGAGGTCGTCCGGCGCCGGCTCGCCTACGAGGACGACCCCGTGGCCTTCGCCGCCCGCTGGGCCGACGAGGAGGCCGCCGTACGGCAGCGGATCGTGGCCGCGCGGCGGCTGCTGCCCCAGGTCCGGCTGGGGGACGGCGCGCTGCGGCAGATCGCGGCGACCTGTGCCGCGTTCGAGGTGGACGGCATGCGCGCCGACATCGTGATGGCGCGCACGGCCACCGCGCTGGCCGCGTGGGCCGGCCGGACCGAGGTGCTCGCCGAGGACGTGCGGCAGGCCGCGCTGCTGGCCCTGCCGCACCGCAGGCGTCGTTCGCCTTTCGACGCACCTGGTCTGGACGAGGACAAGCTCGACGAGACCCTCCGGGAGTTCGCAGGACCGGAGGACGACGATCCCGGCCCGGACGGCGGTCCCGGCGGAGGCGGCGGGCAGCCCGCGCCCGACGACGGCAGCGGTCCGCAGTACGGCGAGAACAGCGAGAGCAGCGAGGGCGACAGGACCGACGGGAACGACGGGAACGACGGCACGCCGCGGACGTCGTCCGGTGCCGGTGCGGGCGAGCAGGCCGCCGTGCGTGCCTCCGAGCCGTTCCGCGCCCGGGTGCTCCGGGTCCCCGGCATCGGCGAGGGGGCTGCCGGGCGGCGCTCGCGGGCCCGGACCGAGCACGGGCGGACCATCGGGGCCCGGCGGCCCCGGGGGGCGCTGACCAAGCTGCATCTGGCGGCGACCGTGCGGGCGGCGGCCCCGCACCAGCGGGCGCGGGGGCGGACCGGGCCCGGCCTGCTCCTGCGGCGTGACGATCTGCGGCAGGCGGTGCGGGAGGGCCACGAGTCCAACCTCGTGCTGTTCGTGGTGGACGCCTCCGGGTCGATGGCGGCGCGGCAGCGGATGAGCGCCGTGAAGGGCGCGGTGCTGTCGCTGCTGCTGGACGCCTACCAGCGGCGGGACAAGGTGGGGCTGGTGACCTTCCGGGGGTCGGGCGCCGAGGTGGCGCTGCCGCCGACCTCGTTCGTCGACGCGGCGGCGGCCCGGCCGGAGGCGCTGCCCACCGGGGGGCGCACGCCGCTGGCCGCCGGGCTGCTCAAGGCGCACGACGTGCTGCGCGTGGAGCGGTTGCGGGACCCGGCGCGGCGGGCGCTGCTCGTGGTGGTGACCGACGGGCGGGCCACGGGCGGCCCCGAGCCGGTCGCCCTCGCCGGGCGTGCGGCGCGGCTGCTCACCGCCGAGGGAGTCGCGTCGGTGGTCGTCGACTGCGAGTCGGGTCCCGTCCGGCTGGGGCTGGCCGGGCGGCTCGCACAGGACCTGGGCGGTGCCGCGGTGACGCCGGACGAGCTGCGGGCCGACGCGATCGCGGGACTGGTCAGGGAGGTTCGAGGCGACAGGAGGGCCGCGTAATGCCGCAGGGGAAGCCGAGTGTGGTGCCGGACGACGGACTGACGACCCGGCAGCGGCGCCACCGGCCGCTCGTCGTCGTGCACACCGGGATCGGCAAGGGCAAGTCCACCGCCGCCTTCGGGCTGGCGCTGCGCGCCTGGAACCAGGGCTGGCCGATCGGGGTGTTCCAGTTCGTCAAGTCGGCCAAGTGGCGGGTCGGCGAGGAGCGGGCGCTGCGGGTGCTGGGCGACTCCGGCGAGGGCGGGAGCGTCGTCTGGCACAAGATGGGCGAGGGCTGGTCCTGGGTGCAGCGGGACGCCCAGATGGACAACGAGGCCAAGGCCCGCGAGGGCTGGGAGCAGGTCAAGCGGGACCTGGCCGCCGAGACGTACCGGCTGTACGTGCTCGACGAGTTCACGTATCCGATGCACTGGGGCTGGGTCGACACCGACGAGGTCGTGGAGGTGCTGCGGAACCGGCCCGGGACCCAGCATGTGGTGATCACCGGACGCAACGCGCCGCGGAAGCTGGTCGACTTCGCCGATCTGGTCACCGACATGTCCAAGGTCAAGCACCCGATGGACGTCGGGCAGAAGGGCCAGAAGGGCATCGAGTGGTGACGTCCCCGTCCGTGCCCCGGCTGGTCGTGGCCGCGCCGGCCTCCGGCAGCGGCAAGACCACCGTCGCCACGGGGCTGATGGCCGCGCTGGCCCGGCGGGGGCTGTCCGTGTCCCCGCACAAGGTGGGGCCGGACTACATCGACCCCGGGTACCACGCGCTCGCGACCGGGCGCACGGGACGGAACCTGGACGCGTACCTGTGCGGGCCCGAGCTGATCGGGCCGTTGTTCCTGCACGGGGCACGGGGGTGCGACATCGCCGTCGTCGAGGGGGTGATGGGGCTGTACGACGGGGCCGCCGGGCAGGGGGAGCTGGCGTCCACCGCGCAGGTGGCCAAGCTGCTGCGGGCGCCGGTGGTGCTGGTCGTCGACGCCTCCTCGCAGTCGCGCTCGGTGGCGGCGCTGGTGCACGGGTTCGCCTCCTGGGACCCGGAGGTCCGGGTGGGGGGCGTGGTCCTCAACAAGGTGGCCTCCGACCGGCACGAGGCGCTGCTGCGGGAGGCGCTGGAGGCGGCGGGGGTGCCCGTGCTGGGGGTGCTCCGGCGGGTTCCGCAGGTCGATGTGCCCTCCCGGCATCTGGGGCTGGTGCCGGTCGCCGAGCGGAGGGCCGCGGCCCTGGAGGCCGTGGCGGCCATGGCCGCGCAGGTGGAGGCCGGGTGCGATCTGCCGGCGCTGGTCGCGCTGGCGCGCGGTGCGGGAACGCTGTCCTGTGCGGCCTGGGACGCGGCCGAGGCCGTGGCGGCGGCGAGGCCGCCGGGGGACGCCGCGCCCTCGCCGGGCGCCGGTCCGGCGCCCAGGGTCGCCGTGGCCGGCGGTGCCGCCTACACCTTCTCCTACGCCGAGCACACGGAGCTGCTCACCGCCGCCGGTGCCGAGGTCGTCCCCTTCGACCCGCTCCGTGACGAGCGGCTGCCCGAGGGGACCCGCGGGCTGGTGATCGGCGGCGGCTTCCCCGAGGTGTACGCCGCCGAGCTGTCCGCCAACGAGCCGCTGCGCGGGGCCGTCGCCGACCTCGCGCTCGGGGGCGCTCCCGTGGCCGCCGAGTGCGCCGGGCTGCTGTATCTGTGCCGGGAGCTGGACGGGCGGCCGATGTGCGCCGTGCTGGACGCCACCGCCCGGATGACCGAGCGGCTCACCCTCGGCTACCGGGACGTCGTGGCGGTCGGGGACAGCGTGCTCGCCGCGGCCGGGGAGCGAAGGCGCGGGCACGAGTTCCACCGGACCGTCGTCGAGCCCGGCTCGGGGACGGGTGCGGCGGCTCCCGCCTGGGGGGTGCGTGCTCCCGGCCGGCGGGTCGAAGGCTTCGTACAGCAGAACGTGCACGCGAGTTATCTGCACACTCACTGGGCCGCCGCGCCCGGTGTCGCCCGTCGGTTCGTCGAGAGGTGCCGGACGTCATGAGCAGCAGGCTGATCGGTGTCGGGGTGGGCCCCGGCGACCCCGAGCTGGTGACCGTGAAAGGGGTCAACGCGCTGCGCGGGGCCGATGTCGTGGTCGTCCCGGTGATGGACACCGGGGAGCGGGGGCGCGCCGAGGCGACCGTGCTGCACTACGTGCCCGAGGAGAAGGTCGTCCGGGTGGTGTTCGCGCTGAACGAGCGGTCCGACCGGGCGCGGCGCGAGGCCGCGTGGGACGCCGCCGGGGAGCGGGTCGCCGGTCTGCTCGCGCGGCACGCGTGCGTCGCCTTCGCCACCATCGGCGACCCGAACGTGTACTCCACCTTCACCTATCTCGCGCAGACCGTCGCCGAGCTGGTGCCGGGGACCGTCGTGGAGACCGTGCCCGGGATCACCGCCATGCAGGACCTGGCGGCGCGTTCGGGTGCCGTGCTCACCGAGGGCACCGAGCCGCTGACCCTGGTGCCCGTCACCGCCGGGGCCGCCGTGCTCAAGGAGGCGCTGAACGGGCCGGGGACGGTCGTGGCGTACAAGTTCGGGCGGCGGGCGCGGGAGGTCGCCGAGGCCCTGCGGGACAGCGGGCGGCTCGAGGGCGCGGTGTGGGGGTCGGCGCTCGGCCTGCCGGAGGAGTCCATCCGGCCGGCCGCGGAGCTCGACGGGACTCCCCTGCCGTACCTCTCCACCCTCATCGCTCCCGCCCGGCGCGACGGGGGGCGGGGCAGCAAGTTGTGAACCGCGCCGGGGGCGGGCCGGCCCGGCAGGCCGGTCACGCCCGGGGGCACCGGGAACGCGCGCCGGGCGTGAGGCGGGACCGCCCCGGTGACCACCCGTGCCCTTGCGGAACCGCCCTGCGCCCTCGCCACCGGACCACCGGGACCGCCGGAGCCGCCGGGGCCGCCGGACGTTCCGGCATCGCTCCCGGCCGTGTCCCTCCGGCCGCCGCCGCACCCGGACACCACGACGCACCACGACATCCCGTATGACCGTACGACCGCATGAGAGGACCCGAGCCATGGCCGACGCACCCGCCGGCAAGGTGACCTTCGTCGGTGCCGGCCCCGGCGCCGCCGATCTGCTGACGTTCCGCGCCGCCCGCGCGATCGCCGAGGCGGACGTCGTGATCTGGGCGGCCAGCCTCGTCCAGGCCGAGGTGCTCGAACACGCCCGCGAGGACGCGGAGATCCTGGACTCGGCGACCATGTCCCTGGAGGACGTCGTCGCCGTCTACGAGCGGGCCCACCGGGAGGGGCTGAAAGTGGCCCGGGTCCACTCCGGCGACCCCGCCCTGTGGGGCGGGACGCAGGAGCAGCTCGACCGGTGCGCGGACATCGGGATCGCGACGGAGGTCGTGCCGGGCGTCTCCTCCTTCTCCGCCGTCGCCGCGCTCGTCCGGCGTGAGCTGACCGTTCCGGAGGTCGCCCAGTCGGTGGTGCTCACCCGGCTCGGCGGCGGCAAGACGCCGATGCCTCCCGGTGAGGAGGTGCGCGAGTTCGCCCGGCACGGCACCACCATGGCCGTCTTCCTGTCGGCGGCCCGCAGCGGCCAGCTGGCGCGGGAGCTGCTGGAGGGCGGCTATCCGGCGTCCACGCCGGTCGTGGTGGCGTACCAGGCGACCTGGCCGGAGGAGCTGATCGTCAGGTGCACGGTCGGCACGCTGGAGGAGACGGTCAAGAAGCACAAGCTCTGGAAGCACACGCTGTTCCTGGTCGGCCCGGCCCTGGAGGCGCACGGCACCCGCTCGCACCTGTACCACCCCGGTCACTTCCACGGCTACCGCAAGGCCGACCCCGAGGCCCGCAAGGCCCTGCGCGTACGGGGTGCGCGCACATGATCACAGTCGTCGGCACGGGGGCGGGGACGGCGTACGACCCCCGGGTGCTCCTCGGCGCCGGGCTCGTCGTGGGCGGGCGGCGTCATCTGGACGCCGTCCGGCTGCCCGAGGGCGCCGAGCGGATCGTGCTCGGGCCGCTGGGGCCCGCGCTGGACGCGGTGGAGCGGTACGTCGCGCGGGAGCGGCGCGTCGTCGTGCTGGCGTCCGGCGACCCGGGGTTCTTCGGGATCGTGCGGGCGCTGGCCGAGCGGTTCGGGCCCGAGCGGCTGGACGTGCGCCCCGGGGTCTCCTCCGTCGCCGCCGCCTTCGCGCGGCTCGGGCTGCCCTGGGACGACGCGGTGGTGGTCAGCGCGCACGGGCGGGATCTGCGGACGGCCGTCCAGGTGTGCCGGGCCCGTCCGAAGGTCGCCGTGCTGACCGGGCCGGGCGCCGGGCCCGCCGAGCTGGGCGCCGCGCTGGCCCGCACTCCCGCCGGTGACCGGGTGCTGGTCGTGGCCCGTGCGCTCGGCGACCCGGCGCACGAGCGCGTGGAGCGGGTCACGCCCGCCGAGGCGGCCGGACGGGACTGGGGGACGGCGGTGAACGTGGTGCTGTGCCTGGACGAGTCACGGCTGCTGGGCGGTGCGCGGACCGTCGCCGGGTTCGCGGAGGGACCGGCGGGCTGGGCGCTGCCGGAGGACGCGTTCGCGCACCGCGACTCGATGATCACCAAGTTCGAGGTGCGGGCGCTGGCGCTGGCCCGGCTCGGGCCGCGGCTGGGCGATCTGGTCTGGGACGTGGGAGCCGGGTCGGGGTCGGTGGCGGTGGAGTGCGCGCGGCTCGGGGCGGCGGTCGTCGCCGTCGAGAAGGCGGCGGACGGGGTCGAGCGGATCCGCGCCAACGCCGCCGCCCACGGGGTCGACGTGGCGGTGGTGCACGGTGCGGCTCCTGCCGCGCTGTCGGGGCTCGACGATCCCGACGCCGTGTTCGTGGGCGGCGGGGGACGCGAACTGCCCGGCATCGTCGGCGTGTGCGCGCGCCGGGCCCGGCGGACCGTCGTGGTCGCCGTGGCGGCGCTCGACCGGGTGCCGGCCGCGCGCGCGGCGCTGACCGCCGCCGGGTTCGTCTGCGACGGGGTGCTGCTGCAGTCCTCCCGGCTCGCACCGCTGCCGGGGGACGTGACCCGGCTGGCGGCGACCAATCCCGTGTTCCTGCTGTGGGGGGTGCGGCCCCCGGTGTCCAGTGAAGGAGTGAGTCAGTGATCGGCCTCATTTCCGCCACCGCGGCGGGCGCGGCCGCGCGGGACCGGCTGGCGGCCGCGTGGCCGGACCGTACGCGGGTGTACGACGGGCCCGTCGGGGACGCCGTGCGGGCCGCGTTCGCCGAGTGCGAGCAGGTGGTGTGCTTCCTGGCGACGGGGGCGGTGGTCCGGCTCATCGCGCCGCTGCTGGGCGAGAAGGCGTCCGATCCGGGCGTGGTGTGCGTGGACGAGGCCGGGCGGTTCGCCGTCTCCCTGGTCGGCGGGCACGGCGGCGGGGCCAATGAACTCGCCGTGGCGGTGGGCGAGGTGCTGGGGGCCGAGCCCGTGGTGACGACCGCGACGGACGCCGTGGGGCTGCCGGGGCTGGACACCCTGGGGCTGCCGGTGGAGGGGGACGTGGCCGCGGTGTCCCGGGCCCTGCTCGACGGGGAGCCCGTCGTCCTCGAGGCCGAGGTGCCGTGGCCGTTGCCCCCGCTGCCGGTGGCGGCGCAGGGGGCGCACACCGTGCGGGTGACGGACCGGGCGGTCGAGCCGGGCGGGCGCGAGGTGGTCCTGCGGCCGCCGTCCCTCGTGGTCGGGGTCGGCGCCTCCCGGGGTGTTCCCGTGGAGGAGGTGCTGGAGCTGGTCGAGGGCGCGCTGCGGGAGGCGGGGCTGTCCGTGCGGTCCGTCTCCTGCCTCACCACCGTCGACGCCAAGGCCGGCGAGCCGGGGCTCGTCGCGGCGGCCGAGCGGCTCGGGGTGCCCCTGGTGACGTACCCCGCCGAGGAGCTGGCGGCGGTCGAGGTGCCGAATCCGTCCGCCGCGCCGCTCGCCGCCGTCGGCACGCCGTCGGTCGCGGAGGCGTCCGCGCTGGTGGGCGGGGGCGAACTGCTCGTGCCCAAGCGGAAGTCGACGCGGGCGGACGGGGGGCCGGCCAGGGCCACGTGCGCCGTCGTACGGCGGCCGGTGCGCGGACGGCTCGCGATCGTCGGGATCGGGCCGGGCGCCCGGGACCTGCTGACCCCGCGGGCGAAGGCGGAGCTGCGACGGGCCTCCGTGCTGGTGGGGCTCGACCAGTACGTCGACCAGATCCGCGATCTGCTGCGGCCCGGCACCCGGATCCTCGCATCGGGGCTCGGGGCGGAGGAGGAGCGGGCGCGGACGGCCGTCGCCGAGGCCCGGCGCGGACACGCCGTCGCACTGATCGGCAGCGGGGACGCCGGGGTGTACGCGATGGCCTCCCCCGCGCTCGCCGAGGCGTCGGACGACATCGACGTGGTCGGCGTGCCGGGGGTCACGGCGGCGCTCGCGGCCGGGGCGGTCCTCGGCGCGCCGCTCGGGCACGACCATGTGTCGATCAGCCTCTCCGATCTGCACACGCCGTGGGAGGTCATCGAGCGGCGGGTGCGGGCGGCGGCGGAGGCGGACCTCGTCGTGACCTTCTACAACCCGCGCTCCAGGAACCGCGACTGGCAGCTGCCCAGGGCGCTGGAGATCCTCGCCGGGCACCGGAAGCCGACGACGCCGGTCGGTGTCGTGCGCAACGCCTCGCGTCCGGACGAGTCCAGCCTGCTGACGACGCTGGCGGAACTGGACCCGACGACGGTCGACATGATGACGGTCGTGACCGTGGGCAACACCGCGACCCGTGCGATCGCGGGGCGGATGGTCACACCGCGGGGCTACCGCTGGCAGGAGACCCGGGAGGAGCAGCCGTGAACCGTGTCGTCCATCCCATCGAGCAGGAGTCCTTCCGGCGGCTGCGCGCCCGCCTGGACACCTCGCACCTCCCGCCGCTGACCCGGGCGGTGGTGGAACGGGTCGTCCACTCCTCCGCCGACCTGGAGTACGCCCGTGACCTCGTCATGGACGAGGGCGATCTGGTGCGGGCCCATGCCGCGCTGCACGCGGGGGCGCCCGTGGTCGTGGACGTGGAGATGGTGGCGGCCGGGATCACCCGCCGCGACACCGTCTGCCGGCTCAAGGACGCCCGGCCGGGCCCCGGGCTGACGCGTTCGGCGCATGCGATCCGGCTGGCGTACGAGCAGGTCGGTCCGGGGGCCCTGTGGGTGATCGGCTGCGCCCCGACCGCTCTGGAGGAGCTGCTGAGGCTGGACGCCTCCCCCGCCCTCGTCATCGGCCTGCCCGTCGGTTTCGTCGGGGCGGTCGAGTCCAAGGCCGCGTTGCGCGCAAGCGGGCTTCCCGCGGTGAGCAACGTGTCCGAGAAGGGCGGTTCGGCGGTCGCCGCGGCCGCGCTCAACGCCCTTCTGTACCACCCCACTTCATCTGATTCATCCGCTTCATCCGAATCACCCGATTCAGTCGAGCCGTCCGAGGAGAACCTGTGACCACCCCCACGCCGCCCGCCCTGCTGATCGCCGGTCACGGCACCCGGGACGAGACCGGGGCCGAGGCGTTCCGCGCGTTCGTCCGGGAGCTGGGGCGCCGTCACCCCGAGCTGCCCGTCGCGGGAGGCTTCATCGAGCTGTCCCCGCCGCCGCTGGGCGAGGCGGTCGCCGAGCTGGTGGAGCGAGGGGTGCGGCGCTTCGCCGCCGTGCCGCTGATGCTGGTGTCCGCCGGGCACGCCAAGGGGGACATTCCGGCGGCGCTGGCCCGGGAGAAGCAGCGGCACCCGGGGATCTCGTACACCTACGGCCGTCCGCTGGGCCCGCATCCCGCGCTGCTGAGCGTGCTGGAGCGGCGGCTGGACGAGGCGATGGGCCCCTCCTGGGAGCGCTCGGAGGTGACCGTGCTGCTGGTCGGGCGCGGCTCGACGGACCCGGACGCCAACGCGGAGGTGTTCAAGGCGGCGCGGCTGCTGTGGGAGGGGCGCGGATACGCGGGCGTGGAGACGGCGTTCGTGTCGCTGGCCGCGCCGGATGTGCCGAGCGGTCTGGAGCGGTGTGCGCGGCTGGGGGCGCGGCGGATCGTCGTCCTGCCGTACTTCCTGTTCACGGGTGTCCTGCCGGACCGGGTGCGGCGGCAGGCGGCGGACTGGGCGGCGGCCCGCACCGGGGTCGAGGTGCGCTCGGCGGACGTGATCGGGCCGGAGCCGGAGCTGCTGGACCTGGTGATGGAGCGGTACGAGGAGGCGGTGAAGGGCGATCTGCGGATGAACTGCGACGCGTGCGTGTACCGGATCGCGCTGCCGGGCTTCGAGGACAAGGTGGGGCTGCCGCAGCAGCCGCACTACCATCCGGACGACGACGGGCACCACCACGGGCATCACCATCACGGGCACCACCACGGCGGACACGCACACTCCCATGCGCACTGAGGACGGGATGCGGGACGGACACGACCTGCGGCACCACGGGGACGCCGAGGTACGGGACGACGGTGCGGCCCTGGTGGACCTCGCCGTGAACGTACGGGCCGGCACGCCGCCGGTGTGGCTGCGGGAGCGGATCGCCGCCTCCCTCACCTCGCTCGCGGCCTACCCGGACGGGCGGGCGGCGCGGGCGGCGGTGGCGGCGCGGCACGGGCTGCCGGTGGAGCGGGTGCTGCTGACGGCCGGGGCGGCGGAGGCGTTCGTGCTGCTGGCGCGGGCGTTGAAGGTGCGCCGTCCGGTCGTGGTGCATCCGCAGTTCACGGAGCCGGAGGCGGCGCTGCGGGACGCGGGGCACACGGTGGACCGGGTGCTGCTGCGGGAGGAGGACGGCTTCCGGCTCGATCCGTCGGCCGTCCCCGAGAGCGCGGACCTGGTGGTGATCGGCAATCCGACGAACCCGACATCGGTCCTGCACCCGGCCGCAACGATCGCCGGACTGGCCCGTCCGGACCGGGTGCTGGTGGTCGACGAGGCCTTCATGGACGCGGTGCCGGGCGAACGGGAGGCACTGGCGGGCCGGACCGACGTGCCCGGTCTGGTGGTGCTGCGCAGCCTGACGAAGACCTGGGGGCTGGCGGGTCTGCGGATCGGCTATGCGCTGTCCTCGCCGGAGGTGATCGCGGAGCTGGAGCGGGCCCAGCCCCTGTGGCCCGTGTCCACGCCGGCGCTGGCGGCGGCCGAGGCGTGCGTGGAGCCACGGGCCCTGGCGGAGGCGGAGGACGCGGCCCGCCGCATCGCGCGGGACCGGGCCCGCCTGGTGGCGGGCCTGGCCTCCTTCGCACCGGCCGGGGTGCGGGTGGTGGAACCGGCCGAGGGCCCCTTCGTGCTGGTCCGGATGCCGAGGGCGGCGGCGGTACGGCGCCGGCTGCGCGCCCTGGGCTACGCGGTGCGGCGCGGGGACACGTTCCCGGGGCTGGGCGAGGAGTGGCTGCGTCTGGCGGTGCGGGACCGGGAGACGACGACCGGCTTTCTGGCGGCCCTGGCCACGGCCCTGGACGCACCGGCGTAGTCCACGGCTCCGACGGCCCCGGGCCTCACGAAGTGGGGGCGCAGGGACTCCCCGCCCCTGCCCCTGGCCCCCACGCCGTCCTCCAGGACTCCCTCCAGGACGCCCCTCAGCTCTTCTTGCGCCTGCGGGCCAGCGCCACCGCTCCGCCGCCGAGGGCGAGCAGCACCGCCGAACCTCCCGCCAGGTAGGGCGTCAGGGAACTGCTGCCTGTCTCCGCCAGGTTGGCCTCGGAGGCGGGGGCGCCCTGGGCCTTCACGTCACCGGCGGGGGACGCCGCGGACTTCTCGGGCGCCTCGGACTCCTCGGGAGCCGCGGACTTCTCGGAGGGTTCCCCGGACTTGTCGGAGGGCGCCGCGGACTTGTCGGAGGGCGCCGCGGACTTGTCGGAGGGTGCCGCGGGCTCTTCGGCGGCCGTTCCGGGATCCTCGGGGGCCGCCGGGGATTCACAGGTCGCCCTGGCGAGGGTGAGGGTTCCCTCCACCTTGGCGACGTTCAGCTTCAACGGGTCGACGGAGACCTTGAGTTCGAGGGCCGTGGCCGCGGCCGTGGCGGAGGTCGTCTCCCGCTTCGACAGGTCCAGGCGGACCTTGCCGACGTTCGGGACGTGGACATCGGTCGTGCCGCCCGAGGTGAGCGTCACCCGCTTGCCGAGGACCTTGACCGGGCCCAGGACGTTGGAGGCGGCGGCCGGGGCCTTGCCCGCCTCGCAGGTCGCCCGGGAGGTGACCTGGCCGACCTCGATGACGGACAGCAGGGGCAGGCCCGGGACGTGGACCTTGGCGCGGACCAGCTCGGCCGTGCCCTCGGCCTTGTCCGCCGAGACCGTCGCGCCGGACTTCGCCACGTCGGCGCGGAGCACATGGAAGGGCTTTCCGCCGTTGACCCCGTCGAGCCGGGCGGTCAGCGTGGTCTGCTCCGCGCTCTGCGGCGCCCGCACCTCGTTGAGGGAGACGGCGAGCGGGACCTGCACCGCCTTGTTGAGCAGGGACACATCGAGATCGGTGCGCAGGACGGAGGCGCCGGCGCGACCGTTCTGCGCGCCGGTCGCGTGCGCGGAGCTCGCGCCGGCCAGTACCACCGGGCCGGCGGCCAGGGCGGTGGCGGCGGCGACGGTGACGCAACGGCGTGCGGGCATGCGGAAGGTGTGGCCGTTCAAAGTGTGGGACCCCCAGAGATGAGTACTTGGGACCCGGTAAGAATTACGCACTGAGAGTGAACGGTCAGCGATCCTGCGCTACTTCACCCTTTCGTGGGAGTTTCGGTCAATTCTTCGATTCGGCCAGTACGGGCGTTCCCCTCGGCAGGGGGTGCCTCGCCGTCCGTGACACCGCGTCGCGCAGGCGCCTGCCCGACCCCTGCGCGCCCCCTGTCCGGCCCCCTATGCGATCACCTTTCCGTTCAGCACCACCCGCCGTGGCGCTCCCAGCACCCGTACGTCCGCCCTCGGGTCCTCGTCGTAGACCACGAGGTCGGCCGGGGCGCCCTCCGTCAGACCGGGGCGGCCGAGCCAGGCCCGGGCGGCCCAGGTCGTCGCCGAGAGGGCCTGCAGGGGCGGGATGCCGGCCGTGACCAGTTCGGCGACCTCGGCCGCGACCAGGCCGTGGGGCAGGGAGCCTCCGGCGTCGGTGCCGACGTAGACCGGCACACCGGCGTCGTAGGCGGCACGGACGGTGTCGTAGCGGCGCTCGTGCAGACGGCGCATGTGGGCCGCCCAGCGGGGGTACTTGGCCTCGCCCCCCTCGGCCAGCTTCGGGAAGGTGGCGATGTTGACGAGGGTGGGGACGATCGCGACACCGCGTTCGGCGAAGAGCGGGATCAGGTCCTCGGTCAGGCCCGTGGCGTGCTCGATGCAGTCGATGCCCGCCTCGACCAGGTCGCGCAGGGAGTCCTCGGCGAAGCAGTGCGCGGTGACCCGGGCGCCCAGGCGGTGCGCCTCCGCGATCGCCGCCTCGGCGGCCTCGCGCGGCCAGCAGGCCGACAGATCGCCCAGGCCGCGGTCGATCCAGTCGCCGACCAGCTTCACCCAGCCGTCGCCGCGCCGGGCCTCCTGGGCGACGTACGCGACGAGGTCGTCGGGCTCGATCTCCCAGGCGTAGTTGCGGATGTAGCGGCGGGTGCGGGCGATGTGCCGGCCGGCCCGGACGATCTTCGGCAGGTCCTCGCGGTCGTCGATCCACCGGGTGTCGGAGGGCGAGCCCGCGTCGCGCAGCAGCAGCGTGCCCGCGTCCCGGTCGGTGAGCGCCTGCTTCTCCGCCACGTCCTCGGGGACGGCGCCGTGCTGGTCGAGGCCCACATGGCAGTGGGCGTCGACCAGGCCGGGCAGCACCCAGCCGTCGACGGTGCGGAGGTCACGGGCGCCGGCCGGACGGTCGTAGGAGATCCGGCCGTCGACCACCCACAGTTCGTCGCGGACCTCGTCCGGGCCGACGAGGATCCGTCCCTTCACGTGCAGCACCGCGCGTTCGCTCATGCACCGCACCCTAGTTGGCCGCTAGCCGGACTTCCCCACCCGGTCCGGGGTCTCCTCCTCGACCTCCGCCCTGGCGGGGTCCAGCAGGCGGGAGAGGAAGTGGCGGGTGCGCTCGTGCCGGGGTGCGCCGATGACCTGCTCGGGGCTGCCGTCCTCGACGATCACGCCGCCGTCCATGAACACCACCCGGTCGGCGACCTCGCGGGCGAAGCTCATCTCGTGGGTGACGACCATCATGGTCATGCCCTCGTCGGCGAGCATCCGCATCACCGCGAGCACGTCGCCGACCAGCTCGGGGTCGAGCGCCGAGGTCGGCTCGTCGAAGAGCATCACCTCGGGGCCCATGGCGAGCGCCCGGGCGATGGCGACGCGCTGCTGCTGGCCGCCGGAGAGGGACGACGGATAGGCGTCCGCCTTCTCCGCGAGGCCCACCCGCTCCAGGTTCTCGGCGGCCACCTTCGCGGCCTCGGCCTTGCCGCGCTTCAGGACCCGGCGCTGCGGCAGCGTCAGGTTCTCGGCCACGGTCAGGTGCGGGAACAGGTTGAACTGCTGGAACACCATGCCGATGCGGCGCCGCACCGCGTCGATGTCGACGTCCGGGTCGGTGAGTTCGACGCCGCCGACGAAGACCTGGCCCTTGGTGGGCTCCTCCAGGAGGTTCACACAGCGCAGCAGGGTCGACTTGCCCGATCCGGACGGGCCGATGACGCAGACCACCTCGCCCCGGCCGATCTCCAGGTCGACGCCGCGCAGCACGTGGTTGTCGCCGAAGGACTTGTGCAGACCGCTGACGCGGATCTCCGGTCGGCTCATTTCACGGCCTCCTGGGCCTTGGCCTCCATGCGGCGCACGAGGAAGCCGAGCGGAATGGTGATCAGCAGGTAGCACAGGCCGGCCACCAGGATGGGCGTGGAGTTGGCGGTCTGGCTGGCCAGGTCGCGGCCGAACTTGGACAGTTCGCGCTCCTCCAGGGTGACGCCGAGGAACAGCACCAGCGAGGAGTCCTTGAACAGCAGGACCAGTTCGTTGGTGAGCGGCGGGAGGATGATCCGGAAGGCCTGCGGGATGATGATGGAGACCATGGCCCGGGCGGGCGAGAAGCCCAGCGAACGGGCCGCCTCCATCTGCCCCTTGGGCACGGCCTGGATGCCGGCCCGGATCGTCTCCGCCATATAGGCGGCGGCCACCAGGCCGAGCGCGAGGGCGACCTGGCCGTAGGTCCCGCCGACGATCTCCGTGCCGGGGAAGGCGAGCGGCACGGCGACGCCGATGAAGATGAAGATCAGCAGGGCGGGCAGGCCGCGGAAGATCTCGACGTAGATCCCGGCCAGCCAGCGGTAGGGCCCGACGGACGACAGCCGCATCAACGCGATCAGCATGCCGAGGGCCAGCCCGACGGCGAAGCCGGTCACCGTGTAGAGGACGGTGTTCCTCAGCGCCAGCGTGATGACGTCCGGGAACATCCGCTCGGCGATGTCGGCCTGCGCGAACTGGTTCTGCAGCCGCCCCCAGTCGGCCATGACCGCGAAGGCGATCACGGCCGCGACGAACACGGCGTACTGGATGCCGCGCGACAGACGCCGCTTCTGGCGCCGGGTCAGGGCCTTTTTCCCCGGCTGGTTCCCCGGCTGGAGCCTCTCCGGCTGGAGCGGCGGTTTCTCCGTGTCGGTCATGGGGTCAGGACGCGGTCGGCGAGGCGGCGGACTCGTCGTACGGGCCGATCCACTGCTCGTACAGCTTCTTGTACGTGCCGTCGGCCTTGGCGTCCGCGAGCGCCTTGTTCACGGCCTTGCGCAGGGCCGTGTTGCCCTTCTTCACCGTGAAGCCGTACTCCTCGCCGGTGTCGATCTGCTCGGCGAGCTTGAAGGCGTCGGCGTTGGCCTTGTCCTTCAGCCAGCCCTGGACGACGGGGTAGTCGATGACGACGGCCTTGACCTGGCCGGTGCGCAGGCCGTTGAGGACGGCGTCGGAGGACTCGAAGGAGACCGGGTCGAAGCCCTGGCCCTTGACGTAGTCCTCGCCGGTGGTCTGCGCCTGGGCGCCCAGCTTGGCCTTCTTGGCCTTCACGTCGGCGAGGGAGGTGATGCCGCTGTCCTTGTCGACGAGGACGGCCTGAGTGGCCTTGAAGTACGGGTCGGAGAAGTCGACGTTCTTCTTCCGCTCCTCGGTGATGGTCATGCCGGCCGCGGCCAGGTCGCACTTGCCCGAGTTGAGGAAGGCGCCGGTCTTGAAGTTCTCGAACGGCGTGTCGAGGATCTCCTGCTTCACCCCGAGGTCCTCGGCGACCAGGTCGATCAGGGCCACGTCGAAGCCCTGCACCTTGCCGTCGATCTCCGACTGGAAGGGCGGATAGGGCAGGTGGGTGCAGGTGGTGAGCCGGCCCGCCTTGACGAGCTTGACCCCGCCGGCCGCGGTGGCAGACCCGCTGCCTCCGTCGTCGGTGGAGGTGCAGGCGGCGAGGAAAATCATCCCGGCCGTCGCGGTGGTGGCGGCCAGAACGCGGGTCCGGCGGCCGAGAAGCGTCTTCAAGGGGAGCCTCCTGTCAGTGAACCATGCGCTCCGATTATAAGGAAATGTTTGAGTAGCCCAAATCAATCCGAGGAGGAGGACGCCGTTCGGCCTCCGAATCCTCCGTCCCGGGACACCGACGGCCCGGACCGCGCGGGGCGGTCCGGGCCGTGGACGGCGGACGCCCGCGGGTGCCGTGTGCCCACGTGTCCTTGCCGGCGAAGGCGTCCCGCAGCAGCATCTCGTCGAACTTGTCGCCGTCCTCGTCGGCGGTCCGCACGACGATCGCGTTGCCGTTCGCGCCGACGCCCGTGCCGGGCTTGTGGACGGGGGATGTCCAGCCTCCGGACGTCCTGGGAGGCGGCCGCGGAAGCGGTCCGGGACGAAGGGTTAGGCTCGCAGACGCGTACCGCGTCCCTGAGTCGAAGAGAGCACCATCGTGACCAACCCCCTCCTCGACCTGCCCCCGCTGAGCGCCGCGCGCTTCGCCTCGATCGAGGACCGAGTGGCGCGGCTGCTGGCCACCGAGCAGGACGTCGTGATCATGCAGGGCGAGGCGCTGCTGCCGCTGGAGGGCGCGATCCGGGGGGTGGCCGGCCCCGGTACGACGGCGCTGAACGTGATCACGGGGCCGTACGGGCAGACCTTCGGCACCTGGCTGCGGGACTGCGGGGCGACCGTGCACGACCTGTCGGTCCCGTACCACACGGCGGTCACGGCGGACCGGATCGAGAAGGCCTTCACCGAGCACCCGGAGATCGACTTCGTGTCGCTGGTGCACGCGGAGGCGGCGACCGGCAACACCAACCCGGTGGCGGAGATCGGCGAGGTCGTGCGGGAGCGGGGCGCTCTGTTCTACCTGGACGCCGTGGCGTCGGTCGGGGCCGAGCCGGTGCTGCCGGACGCGTGGGGCGTGGACCTGTGCGTGATCGGGGCACAGAAGGCGATGGGCGGTCCGGCCGGGGTGTCGGCTGTGTCGGTCAGCGAGCGGGCCTGGGCCCGGATGGCGGCGAACCCGCGGGCGCCGCGCCGTTCCTACCTGTCCCTGCTGGACTGGAAGGAGCGCTGGATCGACACCGGCCGCACGGCGCTGCCGCACGCGCCGGCGCAGTTGGAGATGCTGGCGCTGGAGGCCTGTCTGGAGCGCATCGAGGCGGTGGGTCTGGACGAGGTGATGGCTCGCCACCGCCGCGCCGCCGCGGCGACCCGCGCGGGTGCGGTGGCCCTGGGCGGGGGCCTGGAGCCGTACGTCCACAAGGCCTTCGAGGCGGCCCCGGTCGCCACCACCCTGCGCGCTCCGTCCGGCATCGCGGCCTGCGACCTGGTGGCCCGGGCCCTGGAGACGGATCCGTCCCTTCCGCTGGCCGCGGGCGGCGGCCCGCTCGCCCAGGAGATGATCCGCGTCAACCACTACGGGCCGAACGCCACCCGGGAGGCGGTGGAGGCAAGCCTGACGGCTCTGGCCGCCGCCCTGGCCGAGCAGGGCGTGACCGTGGACGGGGAGGCCGCCCTGGGCGCGGTCGCGGAGGCGTGGCGGTAACCGCCCGTCGGAGCAGGAAGGGCCCGGCCTCCACCGGCCCGGAGCCGGAGCGCACGGGGCCGAACAGCGCCGGCGGACCACCGGTGGTCCGCCGGCGGGCGGGAGGCCGGTGCGCGGCGGATGCCCGTCCGCACGACCGGGAAGCACGCACACCGCAACGGACGCACCGGCATTCCCCGGGAACGCACCGGAAACACATCGACGGGATCACCGGGACTCGGCTGCGGTTTTTTACATCGGAACAATTCATCAATCGAATCCGAATAGCCGCCCGTATTCTTCTGCCCCGTTTCCTCCGCTCCAAACGCAAAGGTTTTGCGAACGTCTCGCAACGCAATTCCGGAGAACCACCAAGAGTTATCCAGCCGTGACACGCCCCGCAAAGGCGCACCTTTTGTCCGGCAATGGGGCGTCAAACCCGCACATCACGACGCCGCTTCGCGCGGCCGCGCGCCCGCGTGATAACACACGGGCACGATTCGCATAAGTCCTCGGGGCCATGCATTTTCGAATCCGGCTCGGTAAGTTCATTTCGCATGACTGCCGCACAAGCAGACCTGCGCATCCCCCGTGCCGAATTGCCGGAGACACCGCTCATCGAACGTCCCGCCGTCGCCGACGGCGCCGCGCTCTGGCGGCTCGCAAAGGACTCCGGGACGCTGGATGTGAACTCCTCGTACAGCTATCTGCTGTGGTGCCGCGACTTCGCCGCCACGTCCGCGGTGGCGCGCGGCGCGGACGGCACCCCGGTCGGCTTCGTCACCGGGTACGTACGGCCCGACCGCCCGCGCACCCTGCTGGTGTGGCAGGTGGCCGTCGACGCCGCCCACCGCGGACGGGGCCTGGCCGCCCGGCTGCTGGACGACCTCACCGCCCGGGTCGCCGCCGAGCGCGGGCTCACCGCGGTCGAGACCACGATCACCCCGGGCAACACCGCCTCCGAGCGGCTGTTCACCTCCTACGCCGCCCGGCACGGCGCCACGGTCGAGCGCGAAGTCCTGTTCAGGACCGAGCAGTTCCCGGACGGGCCGCACGCCCCGGAGGTCCTCTACCGGATCGGCCCGCTGTCCTTCTGAGCCCCGGCCGCTTCCCCTCCCGCCGCCCTGGCCCGGCCCTTCCCGATTCTCCGGCCCGCTCGATCTCCCCTGGTCTCCCTTGTCCCCCTGGTCTCCCCTGTCCCCCTGGTCTTCCCCGGTCTTCCTCTGTCCCTCTCCGTCTCTTCCCGCTCTTCCCGCCTTGTCTGTCTCTTCCTGCCGGCCTCCACGCCGATTTCTCCCAGCCTCCACACCGAGGAGCGATGCGTCGTGACCATCACCCAGCCCGACCTGAGCGTCTTCGAGACCCTGGAGTCCGAGGTGCGCAGTTACTGCCGCGGCTGGCCCACCGTCTTCGACCGGGCACGCGGCAGCCGCATGTACGACGAGGACGGCCATGAGTACCTCGACTTCTTCGCGGGTGCCGGCTCGCTCAACTACGGCCACAACAACCCCGTCCTGAAGCGGGCGCTGCTCGACTATCTGGAGCGCGACGGCGTCACCCACGGGCTCGACATGTCGACCGCGGCCAAACGCACCTTCCTGCGGACCTTCCAGGACCTGGTCCTGCGCCCCCGCGACCTGCCGTACAAGGTGATGTTCCCGGGCCCGACCGGCACCAACGCGGTCGAGGCCGCGCTGAAGCTGGCCCGCAAGGCGAAGGGCCGCGAGGCCGTCGTGTCGTTCACCAACGCCTTCCACGGCATGTCGCTGGGCTCCCTCGCCGTCACCGGCAACGCCTTCAAACGGGCCGGCGCCGGCATCCCGCTGGTGCACGGCACGCCGATGCCGTTCGACCGCTATCTGGACGGCAAGGTCCCCGACTTCCTGTGGTTCGAGCGGCTGCTGGAGGACCAGGGCTCCGGCTTCGACAAGCCGGCCGCCGTGATCGTCGAGACCGTGCAGGGCGAGGGCGGCGTCAACGTCGCCCGGGCCGAGTGGCTGCGTGCCCTGGCCGATCTGTGCGCACGCCAGGACATGCTGCTGATCGTCGACGACATCCAGATGGGCTGCGGACGCACCGGGGCCTTCTTCTCCTTCGAGGAGGCGGGCATCACCCCGGACATCGTCACCGTCTCCAAGTCCATCAGCGGCTACGGCCTGCCGATGTCGCTGTGTCTGTTCCGGCCCGAGCTGGACCTGTGGGAGCCGGGCGAGCACAACGGCACCTTCCGCGGCAACAACCCCGCGTTCGTCACGGCCACGGCCGCGCTGGAGACGTACTGGACCGACGGCCCGGCGATGGAGAAGCAGACCCGTGCCCGCGGTGAGCAGGTCGAGCAGTGGCTGGCCTCGATCACCGAGGAGCACCGCGCCGACGTCGCGGAGTTCCGGGGCCGGGGCCTGGTGTGGGGCCTGGAGTTCCGCGACAAGAGCCGCGCCGCGCGGATCGCCCGGCGCGCCTTCGACCTCGGGCTGCTGGTGGAGACCTCCGGGCCCGAGGGGGAGGTCGTCAAGCTGCTGCCGGCCCTGACCATCAGCGCCGGAGAACTGGACGAGGGCATGCGTCTCCTCGCCCGCGCGGTCCACGAGACCGTCTGAACCCCCAAACCGAGCACCGGGCAGCCGAGCACCCGAACCAGGAGGCACGCACCACCGTGATCGTCCGTTCGTTCAAGGACATCGAAGGCACCGACCGGCACATCAAGTCCAGGTCCGGCACCTGGGAGAGCAAACGCATCGTCCTCGCCAGGGAGAAGGCGGGCTTCTCCCTGCACGAGACGATCCTGTACGCCGGCACGGAGACGTCGATGTGGTACGCCCACCACATCGAGGCCGTCGTCTGCGTCGAGGGCGAGGCCGAACTGACCGACCGCGAGACCGGGAAGACGTACACGATCACCCCCGGCACCGTGTACCTCCTCGACGGACACGAGCGGCACACGCTGCGCGTCAAGGAGGACTTCCGCTGCATCTGCGTGTTCAACCCGCCCGTCACGGGACGGGAGGACCACGACGAGAACGGCGTCTACCCCCTGCTCACCGAACCCGAGGAGGTGTGACCCCCATGGCCGTCACCGATCTCTACCCCACTCGCGGCACCACCGAGGTGACCGTCCCCCGCCGGGACCCCGTCGTCTGGAACTCCCTCGACGCACCCGGTCCGATCCCGGCGGCCGGCCTCAGGGCGTACGAGCGCGACGGCTTCCTCGCCGTCGACCAGCTGATCACCGAGGACGAGGTCGCCGTCTGCCGGCAGGAGCTGAACCGGCTGGTGACCGACCCGGGGATCCGGGCCGACGAGCGCTCCGTCGTCGAGCCGAAGTCCAAGGAGATCCGCTCGGTCTTCGACGTGCACAGGATCAGCGAGGTGTTCGCGCGACTGGTGCGCGACGAGCGCGTCGTCGGCCGGGCACGGCAGATCCTCGGCTCGGACGTGTACGTCCACCAGTCGCGGATCAACGTCAAGCCGGGCTTCGGGGCGAGCGGCTTCCACTGGCACTCGGACTTCGAGACCTGGCACGCCGAGGACGGCCTGCCGCGCATGCGGACGGTGTCCGTCTCGATCGCGCTGACCGAGAACTTCGCGACCAACGGCAGCCTGATGATCATGCCGGGGTCGCACAGGACGTTCCTCGGCTGTGCGGGAGCCACGCCGAAGGACAACTACAAGAAGTCGCTGCGGATGCAGGAGGCGGGCACACCGTCCGACGAGGCGCTGACGAGGATGGCCTCAAAGTACGGCATCAGGCTGTTCACGGGCAGGCCCGGCTCCGCGGTCTGGTTCGACTGCAACTGCATGCACGGCTCCGGCGACAACATCACGCCGTACCCGCGCAGCAATGTGTTCCTCGTGTTCAACAGCGTGGAGAACGCGGCGGTGGAGCCGTTCGCGGCTCCGGTGCGGCGGCCGGAGTTCCTCGGGGCGAGGGACTTCACCCCGGTGCGGTGACAAGCGGTGACAAGCGGTGAGGCGAGCACGCCGTGCCTGCCGGGCAGGGGCCTTCTCCCGCGGGACGTCTTCTCCCTCGGGAGGAAACCGCGGGAGGACACCACGGGAGGAAACCGCGGAAGGAACGGCCCCTGCCCGCCGGCGCCGCGGGCGCTCAGCCGGCCAGTACGTCCAGCAGGCGGTCGACGTCCTCGGGCGTGTTGTAGAGGTGGAAGGCGACCCGCAGATTGCCCGCGCGGGCGGCGACTTCGATGCCGGCGGCGCTCAACTCGTCCCTGCGGTGGTCGAGTCCGGGCACGGAGACGATCGGGGAGCCGGGCGCGGGAAGGGGCTCGTGCCCCAGCGCGCGCAGACCGGTGCGGAACCGTTCGGCGAGGGCCAGGTCATGGGCGCGTATGGCGGACACGCCGAGTTCCTCGACGAGTTCGAGGGAGCGGCGGGCACCGGCGTAGGAGAAGAGCGCGGGGCTCTCGTCGAACCGCCGTGCGGAGTGGGCGAGTTCCTCGACGGGGCCGTAGCAGCTGTCCCAGGGCCGCTCTCCCGCCACCCACCCGGCGAACAGCGGGCTGAGGCCGCCGAGGTCCTCGGGGACGACCAGGAAGGCCACCCCCCGCGGGCAGAGCAGCCACTTGTAGGCGACGGTGGAGACGTAGTCGTGGGCGTTCGCGTCGAAGTCCAGCCAGCCGGCGGCCTGGGAGACGTCGATGTAGGTGCGCGCCCCGTGCTCGCGCGCGGCCTCCCGGATCGCGGGCAGATCGGCGATCCGGCCGTCCGCCGACTGGACGGCGCTCACCGCGACCAGCGCCGTGCCGGGCCGTATCGCCTCGGCGATCCGCTCCAGGGGGACGCTGCGCACCTTCAGGTCGCCGCGGACGTGGAAGGGATTCACCGTGGAGCTGAAGTCGCCCTCGGCGGTGAGGACTTCGGCGCCCTCGGGCAGTGCGGCGGCGATCAGCCCGCCGTAGACGGCGACCGAGGAGCCGGCCGCCACGCGGTGGACGGGAACCCCGGTCAGCCGGGCGAAGCAGGCGCGGGCGGCCTCGACGTCGGCGAACATGTCGGTGGGCCGGCCGGAGGCGGCCGCGTCCACGGCGGTGCGCAGGGCCCGCACCGCCCGGGCGGGGAGCAGCCCGAGGGCCGCGGTGTTCAGATAGGTGCTCTCCGGGGCGAACTCGGCGCGAACAAGACTCTCGAAGGTCTCCATGGCACCACTGTGCGACCTGGTGCACCCCCGGTCCATTCCATTTCCCCGCGTTCCCCGCGTTCCCCGCGTTCCCCGCGTTCCCCGCGCGGCTTCTTCGCGCAGCGCACCCGAAGCCGCTCGCACATGCGCGCCGGCCGGGGCGGGCACCCCGGGCTCAGCTCTGCGGCACCGCGCATCCGTCCGGTCCGCAGGCGTCCCCGTCGCCGCCCTGAACGACGGTCAGCGGCGAGCGCTCGCCCCAGGCCTGGGTGAGCGCCCGGGTGAAGACCTCGGCGGGCTGGGCGCCGGAGACGCCGTACTTGCGGTCGATCACGAAGAACGGCACTCCGGTGACACCGAGCCGGGCGGCCTCCTGTTCGTCGGCGCGGACCTCGTCGGCGTAGGCGCCGGGGTCGGCGAGCACCGTGCGGGCCTCGTCGGCGTCGAGCCCGGCGGAGACGGCCAGCTCCACCAGCCGTTCGTCACCCTCGGTGAAGACGGAGCGCTCCTCGGCGAAGTTCGCCCGGTACAGCGCGTCCAGCAGTTCGCCCTGCCTGCCGCGCTCCTTGGCCAGGTGCAGCAGGCGGTGCATGTCGAAGGTGCTGCCGTGGTCGCGGCCCCGGGTGCGGTACGCGAGCCCCTCGGCGGCGGCCTGCCGCCCCAGGTTCTCCTCACCGGCCTGCGCCTGCGCCTCGCTCATGCCGTACTTCCTGGTGAGCATGGTGAGCACGGGCTCGACGTCGTCCTTGGCCCGGTGCGGGTCCAGCTCGAAGGACCGGTGCACCACCTCGACCCGGTCACGGTGCGGAAAGTCCGCGAGCGCCCTCTCGAAGCGCGCCTTTCCCACGTAGCACCAGGGACAGGCGATGTCCGACCAGATCTCGACGCGCATGTTCTCGGCTCTTTCCCGCTCGTACGGAAGCGGAGGGGGTGCCCTCCGCCGAGTCCTTGAACGTTTCAGCACTGTGTTTCATTCCCCGGTCACCGCGTACCGCAGGTGCAGATGGCGGTCGCCCTCGGCGGGCGGGCGCTCCGGGTCCGGGATCCAGCCCCGGCGGGCGTAGAAGTGCCGGGCGCGGTGGTTGTCCGCGTGGATCTTCAGGACGGCCGTCCGTCTGCCGTCGGTGCGCCACTGCTCGGCGCAGGCCGCGTGCAGGGCCGTGCCGATGCCGAGGCCCCAGTGGTCGGGGTCGACGTGGAACTGGCGCAGCTCGACCGTGTCCGCGGTGCCGTCCGGCACGGTGCGGAAGGAGGCGACGCCGACGACACGGCCCTGTGCGACGGCGCACAGGACGTGCAGGTCGGGCCGTTCGACGGCGCCGCGCCAGGCCGCGGTCCAGCGGGTGCTGTCGTCCGGGACTCCTTCCGGGTCGTACGTCGCCCGGGCCCGCGCGTGCAGCGCGGCGAGGGTCTGCGCCTCGGCGGGCACGGCCGTACGGATCACCCGGCAACCGCGCACACTGTCATTGATCATGAGAGGAAGGACGCGGTTGCCGCCGCTCCGGTTCCCCGCGGCGGGATCGGCGTTCCGGGCGGCCGTCGAAGCGGCGGGGCGGGCCGAGGGGCGTGCCGCCGGTCATCGCTCCTCCGGGCCCGCGCTCACGGGGGAGGGACCGGCGCCGTCCGCGGATGCCGTCGCCCGGCGCTCGAGGAGTTCCCGCAGGGAGGGACCGCCCAGGAAGCACCACAGCGCGATCACCGGGTCGCAGATCGCGCAGCCCAGTGAGGAGTCGCCGAGGAACGGGATGATCGGGCTGCCCTCGAGGTGGTGCACGACGTCCCACGCCGTGTGCAGCAGCCAGCCGACGCCGATGAAGTTCCACGACTCCAGGCCCCGGTAGGCGACGTAGGTGACGACCGCGGTGAACGCGAACTCCCAGCCGCCGAGTCCGCCGCCGCTGAGATAGGCGGCACCCGCCCCGGCGATCATGATCGCGTTCAGCCTCCGGCGGTGCGGCTCGCGGGGCAGGGACATGACCAGGGCGTAGAGCAGACCGATGACGGCCGGCACGACATGGGTGAGCATGCCGACGACGCTAGGCCCGCGGCGGACCGCGTCCCAGGGCCATGGCTGACAGATTCCGACGGATTCCCGCCCGCACGGCCCGGCGAATACGGAACCTGCCTCATCCGTGGGGCGAGGCCTTAGGCCGACGATCGGCAGGCATGACAACGACAGAACGACCCCTGGTGCGGGTGCTGCGCGACCGCGGGGCGGGGCTGTGCCTGGCCGCCGTGGTGGTCTCCGGTTTCGGCACCTCGGCGCTGTGGCTGGCCTCGGGCGTATGGGTCAAGGACCTCACCGGCTCGGACGGGCTGGCCGCGCTGTGCCTGCTGGCGATGTGGGCACCGTCCCTGGCCGGCCCGCCGCTCGGCGCCCTCGCCGACCGCACTCGCCGCGGCCCCCTGCTGGTCTGGGCGAATCTGCTGCTGGCGGTGCTTGTGCTCAGCCTTCTCACCGTCGGCTCCCCCGGCGACATCCTGCTGCTGTACGCGGTGCTGTTCCTCTACGGCGCCACCGGCGTCGTGCACGACGCGGCGCAGTCGGCGCTTGTCGCCACCGCCGTCGACCCGAAACTCCTCGGCGACTTCAACGGGCTGCGCATGACCGCGATGGAGGGCATGAAACTGCTGGCCCCGCTGGCGGGCGCCGGCCTGTACACGGCGTACGGCGGTCCCTGCGTGGCCCTGCTCGACTCGGTCACGTTCCTGATCGCCGCCGGCCTGTACGCGATGCTGCGCGTCCGCGAGGACAGGCCCCGTCCCGCCGAGGGCTCCTGGCGCGAGCACACCGTCGAGGGCGCCCGCTGCCTGTGGTCCCATCCGCGGCTGCGGCCGCTGGTGCTGGCCGGCGGCGCCACGATGCTGTTCGCCGGTCTGAACGGCGCACTGGCCTACGCCGTCGTCGACTTCCTCGGCCACGCGCCCGCGTACGCCGGAGTGCTGTACGCCGCCCAGGGCGTCGGTTCGGTCGTGACCGGCCTCGCCTCGGGCACCGCCCTGCGCCGTCTGGGCAGCCGCCGCTTCGCGGCCTGCGGCATCGCCCTCACGGCGGCCGGGGTGGCCCTGCGGGCGATCCCGTCCGACCCGGTGGCCCTGGTGTGCAGCGCGGCGATCGGCGCGGGCCTGCCCTGTGTGCTGGTCGCCGCGCTCACCGCCGTGCAGCGCGAGACCCCGAAGGCGCTTCTCGGCCGCGCCGCGGCCACCGCCCACACCCTGATCTTCGTCCCCAATGTGCTCGGTCTGGCCGTCGGTGCCGCTCTGGTCGGCGCCGTCGCCCTCCCCCTGCTCCTGGTCCTGCTGGGCCTGGGGCTGGCGGCGACGTCACTGCCCTTGCTTCAGAGGGCCGGCAGTGCCGAGCGCAACGCCGCCGGATCGCCGCTGGACGCCGGCCCGGTGTGATACGGCCGCGGCTCCGTCGCTTTGAGATCCCGTACGCGGGCGGCGTCCTCGGCGAGAGGGCCGGGGCCGCCGCCCCTGCCGGAGACGATCGTGAGGCGGGCGGCCAGGACGGCGCCCGGGCGGGCGCGGGCGGTGAACGGGGCCGGCAGGCGCACGCGGACGGGCACGCACAGTCGTGCACGTTTCCGATCGGCGTCCACCTGCCCGAATCCGGTCACGTCAAGGCCCCGTACGGAGGGGTCAAGCGCTCAAAGCGCCGGTGCGGCACCGGACTTCACCGCTTCGCGGCCTCCTTGACGAGACGTGACCGCCGTTCCTAGCGTGCCCGCGCAGGTGAATGACGTCCACGCATGTGTCCCGGCGAGAACCCCGGAGCGCCGAAGAGCGAGCGCCCGGAGCGCCGAAGGACGCGCGAAGGGCGCACCGAAGGACCAGGAGACCGAGGATGCCCGCTCCCCGCACCGTTCTGCTCACCGGCGCCGCCGGCCGGATCGGCACCCTGATGCGGGACCTGCTGCCCGACTACGGCTACGCGCTGCGCCTCCTCGACATGCGGCCGGTCGAGGGCGAGCCGGACGCGATCGTCGCCGACCTCGCCGACCGGGACGCGCTGCGCGAGGCCGTCCGGGGCGTCGACGCGATCATCCATCTCGCGGGCATCTCCCTGGAGGCCTCCTTCGAGAAGATCCTCAAGGCCAACATCGAGGGCACGTACCACCTGTACGAGGCGGCCCGCGAGGAGGGCGTCCGCCGGATCGTCTTCGCCTCCTCCAACCATGTCGTCGGCCACACCCCGGCCCCCGCCCCCGGCGAGCCGCCCGTCCCGGTCGGCACCCCGCGCCGCCCGGACACCTTCTACGGCCTGTCCAAGTCCTTCGGCGAGGACCTCGCCCAGCTCTACTGGGACAGACACGGCCTGGAGACCGTCTCGGTGCGCATCGGCTCCTGCTTCCCCGAGCCGACCAGTGTGCGGATGCTCTCGCTGTGGCTGAGCCCCGCCGATGCCGCGCGCCTGTTCCACGCGGCCCTGACCGCCGAGAACGTCGGCCACACCGTCGTCCACGGCGTCTCCGCCAACACCCGGCTGTGGCTGGATCTGACCAGTGCGCGGGCGCTCGGCTACGAGCCGCGGGACGACTCCGAGCAGTACGCCGGGAAGCTGATCGCCGAGCAGGGCGAGCCGGACCCGGGCGATCCGGCGCACCGGTGCATCGGCGGCCACTTCGTCACCGACCCGCCGGTCTGGCCGTACTGACACGGCACCGCGCGAAGGTCGCACCGCGGGGCCGCGCTCCCCTCGCGTTCCCCTGTGTCTCCCCTGCGTTCTCCCGCGTTTCCGCGCGTTCTCCCCCGGCGGAAAATCGACGCCCGCACCGGCGGGCGGGCAGCGAACGGGCCCGTTCACCGCCGTATTCGGGCATCCGCGCCGCCCGTTCTCACGCCCCGGAGCGCTTCCGCGCAGGTCCGAGACGGGCATCGCCCCACCCGATCGGGCATAAACGGGCAGGAACGAACATATAACAAGCCTGGTCAGAACCGCGCACCCGCTGTAGAACTTCCTGCGAGGGCCGCACCGGGCCCGAACGGGCAGCAAGATCAGGAAGCAGGTGGTCGACCCATGAGCCACGGGACGGCCGAGGAGCGCCAGCGCGAGATCGTGCGGTTGGCACGTGCCACCGGCTCGGTCGACGTCACCGCGCTCGCCTCCAAGCTGGGTGTGGCCAAGGAGACCATCCGACGGGATCTGCGCGCCCTGGAGAACCACGGTCTGGTGCGCCGTACCCACGGCGGCGCCTACCCCGTGGAGAGCGCCGGCTTCGAGACGACCCTCGCCTTCCGCTCCACCCTCCATGTGCCCGAGAAGCGCCGGGTGGCGGCGGCCGCCGCCGGACTGCTCGGGGACGCCGAGACGGTCTTCATCGACGAGGGGTTCACCCCCCAGCTCATCGCCAAGGCCCTGCCCCGGGACCGACCGCTGACCGTGGTCACCGCCTCCCTGCCGGTCGCCGGGACTCTCGCCGAGGCCGGGAACGTCTCCGTGCTGCTGCTCGGCGGCCGGGTCCGCGCGGGCACGCTCGCCACCGTCGACCACTGGACGACGAAGATGCTCTCCGGCTTCGTCCTCGACCTGGCGTTCATCGGCGCCAACGGCATCTCCCGCGAACACGGTCTGACCACGCCCGACCCGGCGGTCAGCGAGGTCAAGGCGCAGGCGGTCCGGGCCGCGCGGCGCGTGGTGTTCGCGGGCGTCCACACCAAGTTCGGGGCGGTCAGCTTCTGCCGGTTCGCCGAGGTCGGCTCACTGGAGGCGATCGTGACGAGCACGCTGCTTCCGGCCGCCGAGGCCCATCGCTACTCCTTGCTCGGACCACAGGTCATCCGGGTCTGACGACCGCACCCCCATACCCCCCCATACCCCGTAGAACCGTAGAACCTTGCCTTCTCCCCCCTCCCAGAGGACACCCTCGCCTCCTCAAGTCCCCATAAACACCGACATATTCTGGAGTACCCCATGCGCACCCAGAGCCGACGCTCGTCACGGACGCTCTTCGCCGTGGCAGCGGTAGGGACGCTGCTTGCTCCGCTCGCCGCCTGCTCGGGGGCCGGCGGGTCCGGAGGATCCGCCGGCGGAGGCGGCTCCGTCAACGTCCTGATGGTGAACAACCCCCAGATGGTCGACCTGCAGAAGCTGACCGCCGAGCACTTCACCAAGAAGACCGGCATCAAGGTGAACTTCACCGTCCTGCCGGAGAACGACGTCCGCGACAAGATCAGCCAGGACTTCGCCAACCAGGCCGGGCAGTACGACGTCGCCACCCTGAGCAACTACGAGATCCCGATCTACGCCAAGAACGGGTGGCTGCACGCCCTGGACTCCTACGTCGAGAAGGACACCGCCTTCGACCAGGACGACGTCCTCCCGCCGATGACCCAGGCGCTCACCGCGGAGGACGGCAAGCTGTACGGCGAGCCGTTCTACGGCGAGTCCTCCTTCCTGATGTACCGCAAGGACGTCCTGGAGAAGAAGGGCCTGAAGATGCCGGCCAAGCCGACCTGGAAGCAGGTCGCCGAGCTGGCCGCGAAGGTGGACGGGGCCGAGCCCGGCATGAAGGGCATCTGCCTGCGCGGGCTGCCCGGCTGGGGCGAGGTGATGGCGCCGCTGACCACGGTGGTCAACACCTTCGGCGGCACCTGGTTCGAGAAGGACTGGACGCCGCGGCTGGACTCCAAGGAGTTCAAGCAGGCCACGAAGTTCTACGTCGATCTGGTGCGCAAGCACGGCGAGGCCGGTGCCGCCCAGTCCGGCTACGCGGAGTGCCTGAACAACATGACCCAGGGCAAGACGGCCATGTGGTACGACGCCACCGCCGGAGCCGGCTCCCTGGAGGCCGACGGCTCCCCGGTCAAGGGCAAGATCGGCTATGTCCCGGCCCCCGTGGAGAAGACGGAGAGCTCGGGCTGGCTCTACACCTGGGCGTGGGGCATCCAGAAGGCGTCCAAGAACGCCGAGAACGCCTGGAAGTTCATCTCCTGGGCCTCCAGCAAGGAGTACGAGAAGCTCGTCGGCGAGAAGGTCGGCTGGGCCAATGTGCCGGCCGGCAAGCGCGCCTCCACCTACGACATCCCGGAGTACCGCGCCAAGGCCGCCGCGTTCGCGGACGTCACCCGGGAGGCCATCGCGAGTGCCCAGCCGGAGAACCCGGGTGTGCAGCCCCGGCCCGCGCCCGGCATCCAGTTCGTCGGCATCCCCGAGTTCACCGACCTGGGCACCAAGGTCTCCCAGGAGATCAGTGCCGCCATCGCCGGACGGCAGTCGGTGGACAGCGCCCTGAAGAAGTCCCAGAAGCTCGCTGAGGCCGTCGCCGAGAAGTACAAGACGTCATGACCTTGATGACCGAGGCCCGGGTCGCCGCCGTCCCCGGACGGGCGGCGGCCCAGCGGCCGAACCGCATGCGCGCCTGGGCCACCCGGGCTCCCCTGCTGCCGGCGCTGATCTTCATGATCATCGTCACCCAGCTGCCCTTCGTGGCCACTTTGGTGATCTCGTTCCTGGACTGGAACGCCCTCTACCCCGACGAGCGGCACTTCGCCGGATTCGCCAACTACGTCGAGGTGCTGAGCGATCCCGCCCTGCGCAAGTCGGTGTGGACGACCATCCTGCTGACCGTCACCGTGGTGCTGGTCAGCCTGTTGCTCGGTCTGGTGCTGGCGCTGCTGCTGGACCGCCGCTTCCGCGGCCGGGCCGCCGTGCGCACCATGCTCATCGCCCCGTTCCTGCTGGTGCCGATCGCCGCCGCGCTGATGTGGAAGCACCTGCTGTTCAACCCGGAGTACGGGCTGTTCAACGGCATCCTGCACGTCATCGGCGGGGAGGGGGCGATCCAGCCGGACTGGATCTCCGAGATGCCGCTGATGGCGGTGGAGGCCTCGCTGATCTGGCAGTGGACCCCGTTCATGATGCTGATCCTGCTGGCCGGACTGCAGAGCCGCGATCCGCAGCTGATCGAGGCGGCCAGGATGGACGGGGCGAGCGACTGGCAGATATTCGTGCACATCACGCTGCCGCATCTGCGCCGCTACCTCGAACTCGGCCTGCTGCTCGGCTCGATCTACATCGTGCAGAACTTCGACGCGGTGTTCACCCTCACCTCCGGCGGTCTGGGCACCGCGAACCTGCCGTACACGATCTACCAGACCTTCTACCAGGCACACGAGAACGGTCTCGCCTCCGCGGCCGGCGTCATCGTCGTGATCGGCTCGATCATCCTGGCGACCTTCGCCCTGCGCGTGGTGTCGTCGCTGTTCCGTGAGGAGGTGTCCCGCTGATGGCCGCCACCACCGCCCCGCCGCGCAGCCGGCCGCACCGCCGGCTGCGGGGGGCCGTTCTGGGCGTCGTCACCTGGCTGGTCGGACTCGTGTTCGTGCTGCCCGTCCTCTGGATGGCGCTGACGTCCTTCCACTCCGAGGCGGACGCCGCGACCAACCCGCCGTCCGTGGCCGCCGCGCTGACGCTGGAGGGCTACCGCGAGTTCTTCGGGCTGACCGGCGGAGCCACCCCCTGGCCCGCGCTGCTCAACTCCCTGACCGCCTCGCTGGTCTCCACCCTGCTGACCCTCCTCCTGGCGCTGCCCGCCGCGTACGCGCTGTCCATCCGGCCGGTGAAGAAGTGGACCGACGTCCTGTTCTTCTTCCTGTCCACCAAGATGCTGCCGCTGGTGGCCGCGCTGCTGCCGATCTACCTGTTCGCGAAGAACGCCGGCCTGCTCGACAACATCTGGACCCTGGTCGTCCTCTACACGTCCATGAATCTGCCGATCGCGGTCTGGATGATGCAGTCGTTCCTGTCCGAGGTCCCGGTCGCGATCGTCGAGGCCGCCCAGCTCGACGGCGCCCGGCTGCCGACCGTGCTGGGGCGCGTGATCGCCCCGATCGCCCTGCCCGGCATCGCGGCGACCGCCCTGATCTGCTTCATCTTCAGCTGGAACGAGCTGATGTTCGCGCGGGTCCTCACGGGCGTGGTCGCCGAGACCGCCCCCGTCTTCCTCACCACCTTCATCACCAGCCAGGGCCTGTTCCTGGCCAAGGTGTGCGCCGCGTCACTCGTCATCTCCCTGCCGGTGCTCGCCGCAGGGTTCGCCGCCCAGGACAAACTGGTCCAGGGCCTGTCGTTGGGAGCCGTGAAATGAAGGCCGCCGTCATCGAGTCCGTGGGCAAGGCCGTCGTCGCCGAGGTCCCGGACCCGACGCCAGGGCCACGTGAAGTCGTCGTCGAAGTCGCGGCCTGCGGCCTGTGCGGCACCGACCTGCACATCCTCCAGGGCGAGTTCGCCCCCAGGCTGCCGGTCGTGCCGGGACACGAGTTCGCGGGCGAGGTGGTCGGCGTCGGCACCGAGGTCACGGAGCTGTCGGTCGGCGACCGGGTCGCGGTGGACCCCTCCCTGTACTGCCACGAGTGCCGTTACTGCCGCATGGGCCACAACAACCTCTGCGAACGCTGGGCGGCGATCGGTGTCACCACGGCCGGCGGTGCCGCGCAGTACGCGGTGGCGCCGGTGGCGAACTGCGTCAAGCTCCCCGAGCACGTCCGCACCCAGGACGCGGCCCTGATCGAACCCCTGTCCTGCGCGGTCCGCGGCTACGACATCCTCCAGTCCCGCCTCGGCGCCCATGTGCTGATCTACGGGTCGGGGACCATGGGCCTGATGATGCTGGAACTGGCCAAGCGCACGGGCGCGGCGAGCGTGGACGTGGTGGACGTGAACCCGGCCCGCCTGGAGACGGCTGTCCAACTGGGTGTCTCCTCCGCCGCCGCGAACGCGGACGAACTGGACCGCCCGCAGGGCTGGGACGTGGTCATCGACGCCACGGGCAACGCCGCGGCGATCCAGGACGGCCTGGGGCGCGTGGCGAAGGCCGGTACGTTCCTGCAGTTCGGGGTGGCCGACTACGCGACGCGTGTGACGATCGACCCGTACCGCATCTACAACCAGGAGATCACCATCACCGGCTCCATGGCCGTCCTCCACAGCTATGAACGGGCGGCCGAGCTGTTCGCGAACGGGGTGCTGGACCCCGAGGTCTTCATCAGCGACCGCATCCCCCTGGAGCAGTACCCCCAGGCGCTGGAGCAGTTCGCCTCCGGTGTGGGGCGGAAGATCGTCGTGGTGCCGTAGCTCCTGCCGCCTCGTCTTCCTGCCCCGCCTCCCCGCCCGCCGCTCCACTCCCCGGCCAGGCGGCGGGGAGACAGGCCGCCCGCGCACGCCCGGTACGTCCGGTGCTGCGCGGGCGGCCTTCGCCGTGACAGACGCACGCTCCCCGCGCTCCCGGTCCCCCCCCCCCCCGCGGACAGGGGAACCCCTCGACGCCGTGTGCGGCCCGCCCTCCAGGGGGACGACGGGAGGGTGACGACAGGCCCCGAGGCCGGCGGGGCGTGGGACGTGTCACCCGTCTGCCGGGTAAGGGAACGGTAAAACGCGGTGGCTCGTTACCTCCCACATGACAGTTATGACCCCCGGCTCGAACATCCCTCTGGCCGCCACGCGTGTGACGGTGGACGTCGCCGCTCCGGTGCGGCTCGACGTATCGGGCCTGCTGCTCACCGGCGCGGGCAAGGTGCGTTCGGACGACGACTTCGTCTTCTACAACCAGCCGTCCGGGCCGGGCGTGACGTACCGCTCGGGCGGCGGTACGGCGCCCGACGCCATCACCGTGGACACCACCGCCGTTCCGGCGGACATCGAGAAGGTCGTGGTCACCGCCAGCCCGGACGCCGCCGGGCAGACGTTCCAGGGCATCGAGCCCACGGCCACCCTGCGCAACGCGGACGACGGCTCGGTGCTGGCCACGTTCACCCCGCCCCGGCTGGGCAGTGAGACGGCGCTGCTGGTGATGGAGATCTACCGCCGCAACGGCCAGTGGAAGGCACGGGCCATCGGCCAGGGATACGCCAACGGACTCGCAGGGATCGCGACCGACTTCGGGGTGAACGTCGAGGAGCCGGCGCCCGCTCCGGCGCAACCGGCCGCTCCGGCACAGCCGGCCGTCCCGCCGCATCCGGGCACCCCGGCGCAGCCCGTGGCTCCGCCGCCCGCCGTGCGGCCCCAGGTCGCACCGGCCCCCGCCGCGCCCGCCCCCGGCACCGGGAAGATCAACCTGGACAAGGGCCGGGTCAGCCTGCGGAAGAACCAGACCGTGTCCCTGGTCAAGGGCGGCCGTCCGCTGCTCTCCCAGGTCAGGATGGGCCTCGGCTGGGAGCCGGCGTACCGCGGCAGGGACATCGACCTGGACGCCTCGGTCATCGCCTTCGGTCCGCAGCGCAACCACATCGACAGCTGCTACTTCGGCAAGCTGACCATTCTGAACGGCGCGATCTGGCACTCCGGCGACAATCTCACGGGCGAGGGCGCCGGTGACGACGAGGTGATCACGGTCGACCTCGGCCGTCTCCCGCAGGAGGTCACCGGTCTGGTCTTCACGGTCAACTCCTTCTCCGGCCAGAAGTTCACCGAGGTCGCCAAGGCCTACTGCCGTCTGATGGACGGCGTCACCGGTGAGGAGCTCGTCCGCTTCGACCTCACCGGCGCCGAACCGCAGACCGGCGTGATGATGGCCAAGCTCATCCGGCAGTTCTCCGGCGAGTGGGAGATGACGGCCATGGGCGACTTCGTCAAGGCCCGGACCGTGCGCAACATGGTGAAGCCGGCCGCCCAGGCGCTGTAGGGCGCCCTGCGCCCACCGCACAGTTTCCGCATCGGAGGATGAATCACGCATGATCATGCTGACGAAGGAAGACGGCCCGGCGGACCTGGACGGGGTGACCCACATGTCCATCGGGGTGTCCTGGGACCCGACCGCGGGGGCCAGCGGCGGGGTGCTGGGCAGGCTCCGCCGCAAGATGGGCACCGACCTCGACCTCATCGCCATCGCCATGCAGGGCTCCGACCCGGTGCGTCTGGCGGGCCTGGACTCCCTGGACCCCCTGGGCAACGGCTCGCTGGTGCACAGCGGTGACAACCAGACCGGTCACGGGGACGGCGACGACGAGACGGTGACGGTCGAGTTCGCCCGGATACCGCCGAACATCACCTCGATCGTGTTCATCGCCGCCGCGTTCAAGAGGGGCAGTTCCTTCCAGAAGGCGCGCAACATCAGCTTCAAGGTGTACGACGCGACCGGGGGCAGCTCCCAGCAGGTGGCCGAGATCTGGCCGAGCCTGCTCACCCAGGACAACGGCTGCGCCGTGGCCAAGGCCATGCGGGTCGGCACCTCCTGGAAGCTTCAGGTGATCAATGAGACGGGGAAGATCAAGCAGGGCGACGAGCGCGCCCTGATGCGGTTCGCCGCCAGCAAGTGAGACAACGGCCCGCGGCCCGCACCGGTACGGTGCGGGCCGCGGGCACGAGTGAGGTGCGCCGTGCGGGCCGCGGACACAGCCGACGTACGCCGTGCGGGCCGCGAGTTCAACCCACGTGCGCCGAGCGGGCCTTGAACGCCGCCTTGCGGGCTTCCTTCGCGATCTTCTTGTCGGGGTGGAGCCGGCCCATCGCCTCCAGCACGTCCGCGGTCTGCGGGTGGTGCACCCGCCAGGCCTCCGTGAAGAAGCCGCTGTGCTGCTCGGCGAGGTTCTTGACGAGGGCGTGCAGTTCCTCGGAGTCGCCCTCGGCCGCCAGTTGCGCGGCCATGGTGTCGATGGTCAGCCAGAAGATCATCTCCTGGGAGGGCGCCGGTACGTCGTCCAGGCCGCGCTCGGTCAGCCAGACCCGGGCCAGTCCGCCCAGTTCGGCGTCGTCGAGCACATCCCTGAGCGCCGGTTCGGCCTCCGCGCCGACCAGGGACAAGGCCTGCTGGCAGCGCAGTCGGCGCAGCGGCGCACCCGGGTCCGTACCACGGGAGGCGGCGAGCAACTCCCTTGCGGCGACAAGAGGTTCACGGCGGACGAGCCACTGCTCGGTCTCGGCGTGGGCGGCGGCCGGAGGAAACGCGGCGGTGCCGTCGAGCAGCGCGTCGGCGCCCTTGTCCACGAGGTCGCCGATCACCGGGGCCTCATGACCGGCCTTCAGCAGCCGGGCACGCAGCCCGTACAGTCCGAGCGGGGTCGGCCGCACCATGCCGTAGCGGGTCACATCGACCTTGTCAGCCGACGCCGGCGGCTCCTCCTCGGCGTCCGTCATCACCTTCTCGTCCAGCGGCCGGTATTCGACGAGCCCGGCCGGCTCCAGCCGCCGGAACCGCGCGTCCAGCCGCACCATCGCCTCGGAGACCTGCCGCAGCATGTCGTCGGTGGGCTCCCTCATACCGCCGGGCGCGATCACGGAGGCGGCGAGCACGGGCAGCGGCACCGGACCGCTGCCGGGTCCGTCCTCGCCGACGGTGAGCACATAGAGGCCGGCCAGCGCCCCGTCGAGGAACCCCGTCCCGGCGCCGGGCACGTTCGTGTCCTCCAGCACGGTCTCCAGCGCGGTCAGCCACACCGTGAGCACGTCGTGCGGTGAGCCGCCGGTCAGCCGGCGCAGGCCGTCACCGGCCCGGGCGGTGCCGTCCCCGGCGTCGGTGATCCCGACGAGCCCGGTGTCCACGGCGACCCGCCATGCCTCCCTCGTCCGGGCCGCCGCGTCGTCGCCGGCCAGGCCGAGCACCCCGGCCGCGGCGGCCAGCTGCTCCTCGGTCAACTGCCCGTCGGCGTCGACCCGTGTCCCGGCTCCGGCCCAGCGGGCGAGACGCGCGGCGCGCGACAGCAGCGGGGTGGCGAGCGCGTCCCGGGCCAACTCCGGTTCGGGGGCGAGCCGAACCGGTGGGAGCGGGGACCTGTCTGGCATCAGCGGCTTCTCCTCGTGGGCGTGCACGGCCGTACGACTCAGCTGCTCAGCCTAGACGGATTTCCACCGATGCCGCCCAATTCATCTGCTCTTCACCGGCCGTCCATGGCCGAAAGCTTGACAAGTGGCCTTGCCCCACAGGAAATTGACGCGCGTAGAAACAAGCGGGCGGTTTCTTCGACGTCCGCGATCTCTGCGCGTCGCCTCCGCCCACCGGACGCGGCTCCCGTTCCACGCACCACCCTCGTCCCGGCGCTCCCGCACGTCCCCGGAGGGATTCACGTTGCCGAGCAAGTCTTCCGCGCGTCTCGCCGCGCTGGCCGCCGCCGTCGTCTGTTCCGCGGTGGCCGCCCAGCCGGCCGTCCTCACCACTCCCGCGCACGCGGACCCCGTGCGCATCCACGACATCCAGGGCACCACCCGGATCTCCCCGTACGCCGGCCGGCAGGTCACGGATGTGGCCGGAATCGTCACCGGCGTGCGCACCTACGGATCCTCCAGAGGCTTCTGGATGCAGGATCCGCACCCGGACGACGACCCGGCCACCAGCGAGGGCGTCTTCGTCTTCACCGGCTCCACGCCGCAGGTCGCCGTCGGTGACGCCGTCACCGTCACCGGCACGGTCTCGGAGTTCGTCCCGGGCGGCACCTCCTCCGGCAACCAGTCGGTCACCGAGATCACCAAGCCGGCCGTCACCGTCGTCTCCAGCGGCAACCCGGTCCCGGCCCCGGTCGTGCTCGACGCCAGGTCGGTGCCCGCCGCGTACGCCCCGGCCGGCGATCCCGCCGCCAACGGCTCGATCAACGCCCTGCCCCTGCGGCCGTCGGTGTACGCCCTGGACCGCTACGAGTCCCTGGAGGGCATGAACGTCCAAGTCGCCGACGCCCGTGTGGTCAACGCCACCACCCCGTACGGTGAGCTGTGGGTCACGGTGAAGCCGCACGAGAACCGCAACCGCCGCGGCGGTACGGTCTACGGCTCCTACGCTTCCCCCAACACCGGCCGTGTGAAGATCGAGTCCCTGGGCCCGCTCGCGGACTTCCCGTCGGCGAACGTCGGCGACGTCCTCGCCGGCCCCACCACCGGCCCGCTGGACTACAACCAGTACGGCGGCTACACGCTCGTCGCCCACCGGCTGGGCACGCTCAAGAGCGGCGGACTGCGGCGCGAGACGACCCGCAGGCAGTCCCCCGGCGAACTGGCGGTGGCCACCTACAACGTCGAGAACCTCGACCCGTCCGACACCACCTTCGACGCGCACGCCGCCGCGATCGTACGCCATCTGCGCTCGCCCGACATCGTGTGCCTGGAGGAGATCCAGGACAACAACGGTGCCGTCGACGACGGCACCGTGGACGCGAGCGCGACGGTCACCCGGCTGATCGACGCGATCGTCGCGGCGGGCGGCCCGCGCTACGACTGGCGCGCGGTCGACCCGGCCGACAAGCAGGACGGCGGCGAGCCGGGCGGCAACATCCGCCAGGTGTTCCTGTTCAACCCCCAGCGGGTCTCCTTCACCGACCGCCCGGGCGGCGACGCGACCACCGCCGTCGGCGTCACCAGGGTGCGCGGCAAGGCGGCCCTGACCGTCTCCCCCGGGCGGATCAACCCGGCCAGTGAGGCCTGGACGTCCAGCCGCAAGCCCCTGGTCGGCGAGTTCGTCTTCCGCGGCCGTACCGTCATCGTGATCGCCAATCACTTCGCCTCCAAGGGCGGCGACCAGAGCCTGACCTCCCAGTACCAGCCGCCGGCGCGCGGCTCGGAGGTCCAGCGCCACCTCCAGGCGGCCGAGGTGAACTCCTTCGTCAAGGACGTGCTGAAGGCGGAGAAGAACGCGCGCGTCATCGCGCTCGGCGATCTGAACGACTTCGAGTTCTCCGGGACGACGAAGATCCTCGAGGACGGCGGTGTCCTGTGGTCGGCGATCAAGTCGCTGCCCCGGAGCGAGCGTTACACCTACATCCACCAGGGCAACGCACAGGTGCTGGACCAGATCCTGATCAGCCCGTCGATCCGGCGCGGCCACGGCTTCGCGTACGACAGCGTGCACATCAACGCGGAGTTCCACGACCAGATCAGCGACCACGACCCGCAGGTGCTGCGCTTCCGTCCCTGATCCGCTCCTGATGCGCTCCTGATCCGTTTCCGATCCGCGCCTCGGGCCGGCCCCGGGATTCCTCACCGGGGGCCGGTACGCCCGTGCCCTCGGGGCGTGTCCTCGGAAGGCGTGTCCTCAGAAGGCGTGTCCTCAGGACGGGCAGAACACTCCGTTCAGCCAGTCCTGCCAGGCGGTCTCGGTCTCCTTGGCGTCCGCGTCCGGTGCGAAGTCGTGGACGCTGATGCCGACCGGGGCGCCCCAGTGGTTGCGGCCGAAGAAGCGGATGAGGGCGTCGTCGGTGCGCAGCCCGATGAAGTACGGGTCGCGGTAGTCGAGCACGGCCTCGAACTCCCTCGGGCCCCGGACGGTCACCCGCGCGCCCACGGCCGTCTCCCCGGTGAGCCCGAGGGCCCGTCCGACGGCGGCGAAGGCGTCGGAGGCGGTGGACTCCTCGGGGCCGTTCAGCGTGGTGAAGGCCACCGGGCGGGGCGCGAAGTGCGCCAGATACTCGCGCAGGGTGTGCAGGTAGAAGTCGGTGTGCCTGTTCGCGCCGTCGTACTGGTTGTCCCAGTTGTCGGTGAAGATCCCGCTGTGCACATAGCGCACCCAGGCACGGCGGCCGCCGTCGCGCGGTTCGATGGTGTAGTCGAGCTGGTTGAGCGGCTGGGCCGGCCGACCGGTGTTCTCGTTGCGGTTGGTGTAGCGGTGCGGCGGGTCCCAGGCGGTGACCGTGGATCCGAAGGGGCCCGCGCCGCCCACCCGGGGCTCGGGCGGGGGCGCCGGCCACAGATAGCCTCCGGTGCCGGTCGTGATCGCCGCCCACACCTCCTCGGGCGTGGCACCGACCTCGAACTCGCGGACGATCTCGAATTCCCTCCCCGACTCCTTCTCGGCTTCCTTCGCTGTTGTCTGCACGGTTTCCTCAGCCATGGCGGGCTCCTGCCGGGTGTGGATGGTTCAGGGTGCGTCGAGCTGCGGGGCGGTCGCCCCGTCCGGGTCCTTGACCGTGGGGTGGACGGCCACCACGATCCGGTGGTCCCGGCCGCCCTCGGCACCGGGTGCGTCGTACTTGCGGATCAGCGCGCTGACGCCGGCCGTGAGCTCCTGGATGAACGCGGCCCGGTCGGCGGCCGAGGCGAAACGGACCTCGCCGTCCAGCGCGTAGGTCGCCAGCCGCTTGCGCGCCTTGGCCGCGCCGGTGATCAGCGAGCCGACGTCGCGCACCAGCCGGGCGCCGAGGGCGAGCAGCCAGCGTGCGGAGAGCTGGTCGCGGAAGCGGTCCGGGTCCGGCTGCACGGAGGCCAGGGCGAGCGGCGAGATCACGTACGACGCGGCGGTCGCGCGCATCAGCCGCTCGGTGACATTGCCCTTGCGCCGCTCACCGGCCAGTTCGACCAGACCGTGCCGCTCCAGCGCCTTGAGGTGGTAGTTCACCTTCTGCCGGGGCAGGCCGACCTTGCCGGCCAGCATGGCCGCCGACGCGGGGCCGGCCGCCAGCTCGGCGAGCAGCCGGGCCCGCACGGGGTCCAGGGAGACAGCCGCTGCCTCGGGGTCCTCGATCACGGTGACGTCGAGCATGGCTCCACCATCTCACCGAAAACTTTTTTTGTCCAGACCGTTTTGCTTTTCGGTTCAGGGTCCGGACGCCGAAGGCCGCCCCCACCTCTCGCGGTGGGGGCGGCCTTCGGCCGATGCCGCCGGATGCGCGGCCTCAGCAGTCCCGGCTGCGCCGGAACAGGAGCCCGGCCGCCACCAGCGCCGCACCCGCCGCCAGCGCGATCATCAGCGGGCGCGGATGGCTGCGGCACGCCTGGACGACGCTGTTCACCCTGCTCACGGGGGCGCTGTGCCCGGCCCGGCTCGCCGTGTCCTGGACCGTGTGCCCGGCCCGCGACGCCCTCTCCTGCGCCTGGTGACCGGCATGGCTCACCCTCTCCTGCGCCTGGTGACCGGCGTGGCTCACCCTCTCCTGCACCTGGTGACCGGCATGGCTCACCTTCTCCTGGACCCGGTGCCCGGCCTGCACGGCGGTGCTGCGCAGCTGGACCGTCATCGCGCCGGCCTTGTCCCTCAAGTCGGCCGCACGGGCCTTGGCGCGGCCCTTCACATCGGCCTTCGCGGCCAGCTCCTCGACGGTGTCGCCGAGCCGGCTCCTGGTCTCCTCGATCTGCTGCCGCAGCTCGTCGGGGCCTTTCGCGCCGGCGGCCGGGGCCGTCCCGCCGTCCGTCCCCTGTGTCCTGTCCGTCATCGGTGGTGCGCCCTTTCCTTGATCTCCTCGACATCCGCCTTGACGCTGCCGAGCGTCACCTCGGGCCTGGGGGGTGCGGCGTGGCGCAGCTGGGCGCGCCCGGCCAGGGCCAGCACGCCCGCGATCGCGAACAGCACGACTGTCACGACGAGCGCCGCGGCCCATACGGGCAGCGCCAGCGAGAGGGCCGCGACGCCCGTGCCGGCCAGCGCGATCAGCCCGACGTAGCCGATGGCTCCCGCCGCGCCCAGCAGCCCGCCGCCGCGCCCCATACGGCGCCCCTTCTGGGTCAGCTCCACCTTGGCAAGGGCCATCTCCTGCCGGACGAGCTGAGAAAGCTGTTCGGTGGCCTGGTGAACGAGTTCGCCCACCGGGCGCTCGCCCGCAGGGTGGCCGCGCACCGTGCGGCGCCGGTCGCTCGCGGGCCTCGCATCGATCGTCCCGGTCACGGTGTCCCGCCTCCTCTCGGTACGGAACACCCGGGTACCCCTCTGCCGGTGCCGTTATCCCCTGCCCGCGCCGCCGGGTCCGCGCTCGCCGGGGCGGGCCGGCCGAACCCGGAACCCGTCGGGTCCCGCCCGCAACAGGGCGGCCTCCGCGACGAGTTCGGGCGCGGGGCCCGGCGCGGCACCCCTCACCGCAGGAAAGAAACGCTTACCATTCATCGGTAGAAGAATTAAGTGGAGCTGTACGGTACGGGCCGCCGAGACTGCCCCCGTGACAACCGCAGCGACCACTTCCGGCTCCTCCCCCGCTCTCCCTGCTCCCTCTTCCGCTTCCTCCTCCGGCCCGTCTTCCGGCCCTTCCTCCGCCCCGCCCTTCGGCCGCCTCCTGTGCGCCATGATCACGCCCTTCACCGCGTCGGGCGCCCTCGACCTGGACGGTGCCCAGCGGCTCGCCGAACGGCTGGTCGCCGAGGGATGCGACGGGCTGGTGCTCAACGGCACGACCGGCGAATCGCCGACCACGACGGACGCCGAGAAGGCGGCGCTGGTGCGGGCCGTGCGGGAGGCGGTCGGGGAGCGGGCCTCGATCGTCGCGGGCGTGGGCACCGCCGACACCCGGCACACCGTGGAACTGGCGCTGGAGGCGGAGAAGGCGGGCGCGGACGGGGTGCTGGTGGTGACGCCGTACTACAGCAGACCGCCGCAGGACGCCGTGAAGGAGCACTTCCGCACGGTCGCGGACGCCTGCGGGCTGCCGGTGATGCTGTACGACATCCCCGGCCGCACCGGCACCCGCATCGAGCCGGAGACGATGCTGCGGCTGGCCGGCCATCCCCGGATCGTGGCGGTCAAGGACTGCTCCTACGACTTCCTCGGCACCCAGAGGGTCCTGGCCCGTACCGAGTTGGCGTACTACGCGGGCTGCGACGAGCACATCCTCGCCCTGTACGCGGTGGGCGGCGCGGGCTGTGTGAGCACGGTCGCGAACCTCGTCCCGCGCCGGCTCCGCTCCCTCCTGGACGCGTTCGACGCCGGTGACACGGCACGGGCCGCTCGTCTGCAGCAGCGGGCGACCGACCTCATCGCACGGACGATGTCCGCCGGTCTGCCCGGCACGGTCACCGTGAAGGGCCTGCTGAACGCCCTGGGCCTGCCCGCGGGCCCGGTCCGCGCACCCCTGCGGCCCGCGTCCGCGGAGACGGTGGCGGCTCTGCGGGCGGCCTATGAACGGCTGGTGGCGGAGCCGTCCTTGCAGCGGCGGCGGACAGGACGCGGCGGGGCGCCCTCTTCAGGGCGCCCCGCCTTGTCTCTTCGTCCTGTTCCGTTCTTCCGCTCTGTTCCTCTGTCCTGTTCCGCCCTGTCAGTTGTGGCTGTGCAGGATCTCGTTCAGGCCGCCCCAGACCGCGTTGTTGGGAAGGGCCTCGACCGTGCCGGTGACCGAGTTGCGGCGGAAGAGGATGTTGGAGGCGCCGGAGAGCTCGCGGGCCTTGACGACCTGGCCGTCGGGCATGGTCACACGGGTGCCCGCGGTGAGGTAGAGGCCGGCCTCGACCACGCACTCGTCGCCGAGCGCGATGCCCACGCCCGCCTCGGCACCGACCAGGCAGCGCTCACCGATGGAGATGATCACATTGCCGCCGCCGGAGAGCGTGCCCATGGTGGAGGCGCCGCCGCCGATGTCCGAGCCGTCGCCGACCACGACACCGGCGGAGATACGGCCCTCGATCATGGAGGTGCCCAGGGTGCCGGCGTTGAAGTTGACGAAGCCCTCGTGCATCACGGTGGTGCCCTCGGCGAGGTGCGCGCCGAGGCGGACACGGTCGGCGTCGGCGATGCGCACGCCCTTGGGGACGACGTAGTCCGTCATGCGCGGGAACTTGTCGATCGAGGTCACCTGCAGGTGCAGGCCCTCGGCGCGGGCGTTGAGCCGCACCTTCTCGATGTCGTCCACGGGGACCGGGCCGAGCGAGGTCCAGGCGACATTGGCGAGGAGGCCGAAGATGCCGTCCAGGTTCAGTCCGTGCGGCTTGACCAGCCGGTGGGAGAGCAGGTGCAGACGCAGGTAGACGTCGTGCGCGTCGATCGGCTTCTCGTCGAGCGAGGCGATGACCGTACGGACCGCCACCACCTCGACACCCCGGCGGGCGTCCGGCCCGATCGCCGCGGTCGCGCCGGCGCCGAGCAGTTCCGCGGCCCGCTCGGGGGACAGCCGCTCGGTCCCGGCCGGACCGGGCTCGGCCGTCAGCTCGGGTGCGGGGAACCAGGTGTCGAGAACGGTGCCGTCGGAAGCGATCGTGGCAAGACCGGCGGCCACGGCGCCGGTGGAGCGGGAAGCAGTCGTGTCGGTCATGAGGGCAACCTAACGCGAGGAAGCCGGGCCGGGCGAACCGGTGGGCGGGTGTCTCAGGTGCCGGTCCGCGGCGGTGCGCGAGGGCCGGCCGGGACACCTGGGCCAGGTCCTCGCGCACCGCCGCACCGGCGGTTGCGCACCACCGCACCGGCCGGCCGTACACCACCGCCTCAGGCGTCCGTGGACCGCGGGATCACACGCCGCAGGATCTCGCGGGCCCAGGTCTCGTCGTACGGTGTGCCGGTCAGGAGCACCTGCAGACAGATGCCGTCCATCAGTGCCACCAGCGCACGGGCCGTCACCGGGTCGGTGCGGCGGGAGAGCAGGGACGCCAGCTCCTCGGCCCACTCGGCGGCCACGGGACGCAGTGCGGGGCGGCGCAGGGCGGCGAGGTACAGCTCGTACTCCAGCTCGACACCGGTGCGGTCGCCGGACAGCCACTCCCCCATCCAGCCGGCGAGTTCCTCCGCGAGGTCGGTGCGCGGGTCGTCCAGGCCGCCGCATGCCGCGATCATCGTGGCGAAGCCCTCGTTGAGCTGCCTGAGCGCCGCGACCATCAGCTCGTCCAGCGTGCTGAAGTGGTACGTCGTGGAGCCCAGCGGCACATCCGCCTCCGCGGCCACGCTGCGGTGGCTCAGCCCGGCCAGGCCCTTGGTGCCCACGACACGGATCGCCGCGTCGATGATCCGCTGCCGCCGCTCGGGGTCGTAGCGCCGGGCCATCAGTGGGCTCCGCCCAGGTTCAGGACCACCACCCCGCCGATGATCAGCAGGATCCCGGTGACCTTGGCGAGGTTCAGGCCCTCCCCGAACAGCACCAGCCCGAGTGCGGCGACGGCCGCGGTGCCGACGCCGGACCAGATCGCGTAGGCCGTGCCGATGGCCACCGTCCGCAGGGTCTGGGCGAGCAGCCAGAAGGAGAGCACATAGCCGAGAAGTGTCACCACCGAGGGTCCGAGTCTGCTGAAACCGTCGCTGTACTTCATGGCGGTCGTGGCCGCGACTTCGGCGGCGATGGCCCCGGCGAGCATCAGATATCCCATGCGACGAGCGTATCCGCCGTTGTGTACGGGCGTACATATCGGCGGTGCCCACCGCACACGGCAAGCGGCGAGGCCCGAGGGGACCTCGCCGCTTGCCGTGTGCGTGCGCGTCTGTTGGATCTCAGACGTTGAAGCCCAGCGCCCGCAGCTGCTCACGTCCTTCGTCCGTGATCTTGTCCGGGCCCCACGGCGGCATCCAGACCCAGTTGATGCGCAGCTCGCTGACGAGGCCGTCCGTGGCGGACTTGGCCTGGTCCTCGATGACGTCCGTCAGCGGGCAGGCCGCCGACGTCAGGGTCATGTCGACGGTCGCGACGTTCGACTCGTCGACGTGGATGCCGTAGACCAGCCCCAGGTTGACGACGTCGATGCCCAGTTCGGGGTCGACGACGTCCATCAGGGCCTCCCGGACCTCCTCCTCCGAGGCGGGCTTCGTCTCCACGGTCTCGCTCATGCCGTCTTCCTTTCGGCGTCGGCGCCGTCCAGCGCCTGGGCCGTCGCGTCCTTCCAGGCCATCCAGCTCAGCAGGGCGCACTTGACCCGGGCCGGATACTTGGACACCCCGGCGAACGCCACCGCGTCCTGCAGGATGTCCTCCATCGCGTCGTCGGGTTCGACCCTGCCCTTGGACTGCATCAGCTCCAGGAAGGTCTCCTGGATCTTCAGCGCTTCGGCCAGCTCCTTGCCGACGAGGAGTTCGTTCAGTACGGAGGCCGAGGCCTGGCTGATGGAACAGCCCTGTCCCTCGTACGAGACGTCCTGGATCGTGGTGCCGTCGTACTTCACGCGAAGCGTGATCTCGTCCCCGCACGTCGGGTTCACATGGTGCACTTCGGCGTCGCCGTCCCGCAGACCACGTCCGTGCGGGTTCTTGTAGTGGTCCAGGATGACTTCCTGGTACATCGAGTCCAGCTTCACGCGTCAGCCCCTCATCCGAAGAAGTTCCGTACGTACTCCAGCCCCTCGACCAGCGCGTCGACCTCGGCCGGGGTGGAGTACAGATAGAAGGACGCTCGCGTGGTCGCGGGGATTCCGTACCGCAGGCAGACGGGCCGCGCGCAGTGATGGCCCACGCGTACCGCGATGCCCTGTTCGTCGAGGACCTGGCCCACGTCGTGCGGGTGGATGTCCCCGAGGGTGAAGGAGATGGCGGCCCCGCGGTCCTCGGCCGTGGTCGGGCCGATGATCCTGAGGTCGGGGATCTCCATCAGCCGCTTCACCGCGTACTCGGTGAGCGCGTGCTCATGGGCGAGGATCCTGTCCATCCCGATCGAGTTCAGGTAGTCGATCGCAGCCCCCAGTCCGACCGCCTGCGCGATCGGCGGGGTGCCCGCCTCGAACTTGTGCGGGGCGGGGGCGTACGTCGACGAGTGCATCGACACCGTCTCGATCATCTCGCCGCCGCCGAGGAACGGAGGCAGGTCCTCCAGGAGCTCCTGACGGCCCCAGAGCACACCGATGCCGGTCGGGCCGCACATCTTGTGGCCGGTGAAGGCCACGAAGTCGGCCTGGAGGGCCTGCACGTCCAGCGGCATGTGCGGAGCGGCCTGCGAGGCGTCGATGCAGACCAGGGCGCCGACCTCCTGCGCCCGGCGGACTATCGTCTCGACCGGGTTGACGGTGCCGAGGATGTTGGACACCAGCACGAAGGAGACGACCTTCGTCCTCTCCGTGATGATCTCGTCGATGTCCGACAGGTCCAGACGGCCGTCGTCGGTCAGGCCGAACCACTTCAGCTTCGCGCCCGTGCGCTGCGCCAGCAGCTGCCACGGCACGATGTTGGAGTGGTGCTCCATCTCCGTGATGACGATCTCGGTCTCGTGGTCCACACGGTAGGGCTCGTCGGCCCAGCCCAGCATGTTCGCCACGAGGTTGAGCGACTCCGAGGCATTCTTGGTGAAGATCACCTCGTCACGGCTGGGCGCGTTGATGAACGCGGCGACCTTGTCGCGCGCCCCCTCGTACAGCGCCGTGGCCTCCTCGGCGAGCACATGCACACCGCGGTGGACGTTGGCGTTGTGCTGTTCGTAGTACTCGGAGAGCACGTCGAGCACCTGGCGCGGCGTCTGCGAGGTCGCCGCGTTGTCCAGGTACACGAGCTTCCTGCCGTCGTGGACCGTCCGGTCCAGGATGGGGAAGTCCTTGCGGAGCGCCTCGGTGTCGAGGAGGCTCGGCAGCTGTGTCACGCTGATGCGCCGCCCTTCACATATGCCTCGTAGCCCTCGTTCTCCAGCTTGTCCGCGAGCTCGGCACCGCCGGACTCGACGATGCGGCCGTCGGCGAAGACATGGACGTGGTCCGGCTTGATGTAGCGCAGGATACGCGTGTAGTGGGTGATCAGCAGGGTGCCGACGTTGCCGGACTCACGCACCCGGTTGACGCCCTCGGAGACGACGCGCAGGGCGTCGACGTCCAGACCGGAGTCCGTCTCGTCGAGGATCGCGATCTTCGGCTTGAGCAGCTCCAGCTGAAGGATCTCGTGGCGCTTCTTCTCACCGCCGGAGAAGCCCTCGTTGACGTTGCGCTCGGCGAAGGAGGGGTCCATGTGGAGACGCTCCATGGCCTCCTTGACCTCCTTCACCCAGTGGCGCAGCTTGGGGGCCTCGCCGCGGATCGCGGTGGCGGAGGTGCGCAGGAAGTTGGAGACCGAGACGCCGGGGACCTCGACCGGGTACTGCATGGCCAGGAACAGGCCCGCACGCGCACGCTCGTCGACGGCCATCTCCAGGACGTTCTCGCCGTCCAGGGTGACCGTACCGCTCGAGACGGTGTACTTGGGGTGGCCGGCAAGGGCGTAGGCGAGGGTCGACTTGCCCGAGCCGTTGGGGCCCATGATGGCGTGCGTCTCGCCCTGCTTCACGGTGAGGTCGACGCCCTTGAGGATCTCCTTCGTGGCGTTGTCGGCCTCGACGGTGACGTGCAGGTCTCGGATTTCAAGCGTTGCCATGGGTGTCTCAGGACTCCTGGGTGAGGGAGACGAGAACGTCGTCCCCTTCGATCTTTACGGGGTACACGGGGACGGGACGCGTCGCGGGGAGCGTGTCGGGCTTGCCGGAGCGGAGGTCGAAGCGCGAGCCGTGCAGCCAGCACTCGATGTGGCAGTCGTCGACCTCGCCCTCGGAGAGCGAGACGTTCGCGTGCGAGCAGATGTCGTGGATGGCGAACACCTCCCCCTCGGTCTTCACGATCGAGACCGGGGTGCCGTCGAGCTCCACCCGCTTCGGGGTGTCCTCCTCCAGCTCGTCCAGTCCGCAGACACGTACGAAGGTGCCGCTCATGCGACCGCCGCCTCCAGCTCCTCATCGATCTTGGCGATCAGACGCTCCTCCAGGTCCGTGACGCCGATCTGCTGGACCAGCTCGGCGAAGAAGCCGCGGACCACCAGACGGCGGGCCTCCTTCTCCGGGATGCCGCGGGCCATCAGGTAGAAGAGCTGCTCGTCGTCGAAGCGGCCGGTGGCGGAGGCATGCCCGGCGCCGACGATCTCACCGGTCTCGATCTCCAGGTTCGGCACGGAGTCGACCCGGGCGCCGTCGGTGAGCACCAGGTTGCGGTTCATCTCGTAGGTGTCGGTGCCCTCGGCCGCGGCCTCGATCAGCACGTCGCCGATCCACACCGCGTGCGCGCCCTCGCCCTGGAGCGCGCCCTTGTACAGGACGTTGGACTTGCAGTGCGGGGTGTTGTGGTCGACGAAGAGACGGTGCTCCTGGTGCTGGCCGGCGTCGGTGAAGTACAGGCCGTACAGCTCGGCCTCGCCGCCGGTGCCGGCGTAGGTGACGCGCGGGTGCAGCCGCACGAGGTCGCCGCCGAAGGTGATCAGGAAGGACTTGAAGGTGGCGTCCCGGCCGATCAGCGCGTTGTGCTGGCCGGCGTGGACCGCCTTCTCGTCCCAGTCCTGGACGGAGACGACGGTCAGCTTGGCGCCGTCGCCCAGGATGTAGTCGACGTTGGCGGCGAGCACCGCGTCACCGGTGTGGTCGATGACGACGACGGCCTCGGCGAAGGCACCGAGTTCCACCACCTGGTGGCCGTAGGCGACCCCGCCCTCACCGTGCACCGTGATGCGGATCGGCTCGGTCAGGACGGTCTCCTTCGGGACGGTCACGACCGAGGCCTTCTCGAAGGAGGAGTAGGCCTGGGCGGCGACACGGTCCACCGGGGTTCCCGCCCTGCCGACCCGCGCGTCGTCGCGGCCGACGGTCTCCACGGTGACGCCCTCGGGGGCCTGGATGTCCACCTTCACGCCCTCGCCGGTGGCGACCGCGGTGCCGTCGTGCAGCCCGCGCAGCCGCTCCAGCGGTGTGAAGCGCCATTCCTCCTCACGGCCGTGCGGGACCGGGAAGTCCGCCACGTCGTAGGAGGGCGGCGCGCTCATGCGGGTGGCGACGGTCGACTCGGCGGCCACCGCGATCGCGCCGGTGGTCGCGGAGCCCACCGGTGGGGGGCCTCCCGCCCGAGCGGCGTCGGGGGCGGGAGAGTTCTGAGCCTCGGCCATGGCTGTCGTAATGCTCGCTTTCCGTTCGGGTAGGGGGCTTGACGGAGGCGGCGGGCCGGAGTCGCCTCCGGCCCGGGTCGGTGCTCAGCCGACCGCGCCCTCCATCTGCAGCTCGATCAGCCGGTTGAGCTCCAGCGCGTACTCCATGGGCAGTTCCTTGGCGATCGGCTCGACGAAGCCGCGCACGATCATCGCCATCGCCTCGTCCTCGCTCAGACCGCGGCTCATCAGGTAGAAGAGCTGGTCCTCGGAGACCTTGGAGACCGTGGCCTCGTGGCCCATGGACACGTCGTCCTCGCGGACGTCGACGTAGGGGTAGGTGTCCGACCGGGAGACGGTGTCGACGAGCAGCGCGTCGCACAGCACGTTCGACTTGGAGCCGGCCGCGCCCTCGGCGATCTCGACCAGACCGCGGTACGAGGTACGGCCGCCGCCGCGCGCCACGGACTTCGACACGATGTTGGACGAGGTGTTCGGCGCCATGTGGACCATCTTGGAACCGGCGTCCTGGTGCTGCCCCTCGCCCGCGAAGGCGATGGAGAGGGTCTCGCCCTTGGCGTGCTCGCCCATCAGGTAGACGGCCGGGTACTTCATCGTCACCTTGGAGCCGATGTTGCCGTCGATCCACTCCATGGTCGCGCCCTCGTAGGCCACGGCGCGCTTGGTGACCAGGTTGTAGACGTTGTTCGACCAGTTCTGGATGGTCGTGTACCGGCAGCGGGCGTTCTTCTTGACGATGATCTCGACGACCGCGCTGTGCAGGGAGTCGCTCTTGTAGATCGGGGCGGTGCAGCCCTCGACGTAGTGCACGTAGGCACCCTCGTCGACGATGATCAGGGTCCGCTCGAACTGGCCCATGTTCTCGGTGTTGATGCGGAAGTAGGCCTGGAGCGGGATCTCCACGTGGACGCCCGGCGGGACGTAGATGAAGGAGCCTCCGGACCACACGGCGGTGTTCAGAGAGGCGAACTTGTTGTCACCGACCGGGACGACGGTGCCGAAGTACTCCTTGAAGAGGTCCGGGTGCTCCTTCAGCGCGGTGTCGGTGTCGAGGAAGATGACGCCCTGCGCCTCCAGGTCCTCGCGGATCTGGTGGTAGACGACCTCCGACTCGTACTGGGCCGCGACACCGGCGACGAGGCGCTTCTTCTCGGCCTCGGGGATGCCCAGCTTGTCGTAGGTGTTCCTGATGTCCTCGGGCAGGTCCTCCCAGGACTGCGCCTGCTTCTCCGTGGAGCGCACGAAGTACTTGATGTTGTCGAAGTCGATCCCCGACAGGTCCGAGCCCCAGTTCGGCATGGGCTTCTTCTCGAAGAGCCGCAGGCCCTTCAGGCGCAGCTTGGTCATCCACTCCGGCTCGGACTTCTTCGCCGAGATGTCGCGGACGACCTCCTCGTTGAGACCGCGCCTGGCCGAGGCACCCGCCTCGTCGGGATCGGCCCAGCCGTATTCGTACGTGCCCAGGCCCTCGAGCTCGGGGTGGGCAGTCTCCGTGGGGAGAGTCATGCGGGGTTCCTCCCGGCGGTGCTTGCGGATGCGTTGGTGCTTCGGTCGTCGTTCTGGGACAGCTTGGGAATGAACGTCGTGCAGACGCCGTCGCCGTGCGCGATGGTCGCCAGCCGCTGGACGTGCGTCCCCAGCAGCTCGGCGAAGATCTCCGTCTCCGCCTCGCACAGCTGCGGGAACTGCTCCGCGACATGGACCACCGGGCAGTGGTGCTGGCAGAGCTGCTCACCCTTGTGCGGGAGGGGCGCGCTGCGTGCCGTAGCAGCGTACCCGTCCGCGCTCAGGGCCTTCGCCAGTGCTTCCGTCCGTTTGCCGGGACCGGCTGCCTCGATGGCCTTGCGGTAGGCGTGCGCCTGCGCGGCCACACGGGCCCGGGCGAAGGCGGCGACCGCCTGCCCGCCCTCCCGCTCGGCGATCCAGCGGAGCGCGTCCACGGCGAGCTTGTCGTAGGACTGTTCGAAGGCGTCCCGGCCGCAGTCGGTGAGCGCGAAGACCTTGGCGGGACGGCCGCGTGTCCGCGCACCGTAGACCCGCTGCTTGCGCGCTTCCACCACGTCGTCGGCGACCAGGGCGTCCAGGTGGCGCCGTACGGCCGCCTGGGTGAGCCCGAGCCGGCCGGCCAGCTCGGCGACGGTCGACGGGCCGTGGTCCAGGATGGACCGCGCGACCCGGTTACGCGTGGAGCGCTCCCCGGCCACGAACTCCTCCTGCGGGGCCCCGGCGGGGGACTCCCGAGACTCGCCGACTTTTTTCACAACGCCATTGTTGCGTAATTCCTGGAGGGGTGACAAGCGACGTCGGGCCGGACGGGCGTGCACTGCGTCACTTAGGGTTACCTAATCCGACCTGCGGAAACGATTCCTCGGACGGCGCCCGGGGAACGCCTCCGGCCCTGTTCACCGCACCCGTCGCACCGCCCTGGGCAGGGAGCGGGCACGGAGAGGGAGGGGAAGGGGAGGGAGGGGAGAAGGAGGGGAGAAGGACTTCGCGCACCCGCCCGCAGGGGACACACGGCGCGTCCCTAGACTCTGGGTCCATGCGAAGCGAGCCCGTGGTGCAGGTGCAGGCTCTGGTCAAGCGGTACGGCACGAAGACCGCGGTGGACGGCCTCGACCTGGTGGCCCAGGCGGGTGTGACCGCCATCCTCGGCCCCAATGGCGCGGGCAAGACGACGACGGTCGAGATCTGCGAGGGGTACCGGCGGCCGGACTCCGGCACGGTGCGCGTCCTGGGCCTCGACCCCGTCGGGCAGTCGGCCGAGCTGCGGCCCCGGATCGGCGTGATGCTGCAGTCCGGGGGGGTGTACTCGGGGGCGCGGGCGGACGAGATGCTGCGGCACATCGCCGCGCTGCACGCCCATCCGCTGGACGTGGACGCCCTCATCGAACGGCTCGGGCTCGGCAGCTGCGGACGGACCCCCTACCGCCGGCTGTCCGGCGGGCAGCAGCAGCGGCTGGCCCTGGCCATGGCCGTCGTCGGACGGCCGGAGCTGGTGTTCCTGGACGAGCCGACCGCGGGACTCGACCCGCAGGCCCGCCGGGCCACCTGGGACCTCGTGCGCGATCTGCGCGCGGACGGCGTGTCCGTGATCCTCACCACCCATTACATGGAGGAGGCCGAGCAGCTCGCCGACGACGTCGCCATCATCGACGCGGGCCGGGTCATCGCCCAGGGCTCCCCGGAGGAGCTGTGCCGCGGCGGCGCCGAGAACACCCTGCGCTTCACCGGCCGCCCCGGGCTCGACATGGGCTCGCTGCTCAAGGCGCTGCCCTCCGGCTGCACCGCCGCCGAGCCGGCCCCGGGCACCTACCGGGTCGTCGGCACGGTCGATCCGCAGCTGCTCGCGACCGTGACGTCCTGGTGCGCGCAGCACGGGGTGATGCCGGACCGGATCTCGGTCGAGCGGCACACCCTGGAGGACGTCTTCCTGGAACTGACCGGCAAGGAGCTGCGCTCATGACGCCCGCCACCGGTACGGGTACGTACGCCCCGAAGCCCGGAGCGGCCCCGCTGCCCCGGATGATCGCGGCGCAGGCGGCGCTGGAGACGAGAATGCTGCTGCGCAACGGCGAGCAGCTGCTGCTGACCGTCGTCATCCCCACGCTGCTGCTGGTGCTGTTCAGCTCCGTGGACATCGTGGACACCGGCGCGGACAAGGCCGTGGACTTCCTCGCCCCCGGCGTCCTCGCCCTGGCCGTGATGTCGACGGCGTTCACCGGACAGGCCATCGCGACCGGTTTCGAGCGGCGCTACGGCGTGCTCAAGCGGCTGGCCGCCTCGCCGCTGCCGCGCTGGGGGCTGATGACCGCCAAGACGGTGTCCGTGCTGGTCACCGAGGTCCTGCAGATCGTGCTGCTGACCGTGATCGCCTTCGCACTCGGCTGGTCCCCGCACGGCGGTCCGTTCGCCGTGCTTCTGCTGCTGGTCCTCGGTACGGCCGCCTTCTCCGGGCTGGGCCTGCTGATGGCGGGCACGCTGAAGGCCGAGGCAACCCTGGCCGCCGCCAATCTGGTCTTCCTGCTGCTGCTGGTCGGCGGCGGAGTGGTCGTACCGCTGGAGAAGTTCCCGGCCGGCGTGCAGGACGTGCTGGGCCTGCTGCCCATCTCGGCGCTGTCCGGCGGACTGCGGGACGTGCTCCAGCACGGGGCCGGGACGCCCTGGGGCGACCTGGGGATCCTCGCCGTATGGGCGGTGGCGGGCCTCGCCGCCGCCGGGAAGTTCTTCCGCTGGGAGTAGAGCCGGGAGCAGAGGGAGCAGGGCGTGACGGACCCTCGTGAAAGCGTGCACAAGCGGCGGCCTACGATGGACGGCGTGTCGAACCTGACCCGCGCCGGCGCCGTGTCCGTCGCGCGCAACCCGCTCGCCTTCATCGCCGCACGCTGGACCCCGCGGCCGAGAACCGTCCAGCGGGCGGCCCTCGCCTCGCTCGTCGTGCAGGTCGTCATCGTCGTCACCGGTGGCGCCGTCCGTCTGACCGGCTCGGGCCTCGGCTGCCCGACCTGGCCCAAGTGCACCGCGGACTCGCTGACCACCACCAGCGAGATGGGGCTGCACGGCGTGATCGAGTTCGGCAACCGGCTGCTGACGTACGTGGTGTGCGCGGCCGTCGGCTGGGCGATCGTCGCCGCGCGCTCCCACAAGCCGTGGCGGCGCAGTCTCACCCGGCTGGGCTGGGCGCAGTTCTGGGTGGTCATGGGCAACGCGGTGCTCGGCGGCATCGTCGTCCTCGTCGGCCTGAACCCGTACACCGTCGCCGGGCACTTCCTGCTCTCCTCGGCCCTGATCGCGCTCGCCACGGTGATGTGGCAGCGCGCCCGCGAGGGCGACGCGGCACCGCGCCCGCTGGTCGGCAGGCCGATCCAGCAGCTGGTGTGGTTCCTCGTCCTCGCGAGCGGACTGCTGCTCGTGGTGGGCACGGTGGTGACCGGCGCCGGGCCGCACGCGGGCGACTCCCGTGAGGTCCCCCGTATCCCGGTGGACTGGCAGACGGTCGCCCGGCTGCACGCCGTGCTGGCCTGGGTCGTGGTCACGCTGACGTTCGCCCTGTGGTTCTTCCTCAAGGCCGTCGACGCGCCGAGGGGCCCGCTGGCCCGGACCCGTGAGCTGTTCCTGATCCTGCTGGCCCAGGGCGTCCTGGGCTATGCCCAGACCTTCCTGAACCTGCCCGAGCTCCTGGTGGGCCTGCACATGCTGGGCTCGTGCCTGATGTGGATCTGGGTGCTGCTGGTCCTGCTGTCGCTGCGCGAACGCCCCGCGGAGGCGGCCGGCCTGCCGGGCCCGTCGGCCGAGCCCACTCTGACGAAGACCTGAGCGACGAGGACGAGGGACTACGAGGGACTACGAGGGACTACGAGGGACGAGGACCTGCCCAGGGTCCGAGGCCACGGCTCGGGGCCTGTCCGGCACGACCCCGCCGGACAGGCCCCGAGCCGTACGTGCTCGTGCGCGGTACCGCCCTGTGCGCGGTGCGCGGCCCCGCTGTACGTGCGGGGAGCCCTGGAGGCGGGGCGCCCGGTTCAGCGGTTCCTCGGGCCGCCGATCTGGAGGCCCGCCATACGGGTCCACTCGTACGGGCCCGTCCTCACCTTGGCCGCGAACTCGCCGTCGAACGTCTCGTGAACGGTGATCCCGGACTTCTCCACCGCCGCCTTCGCGATGGCGTAGGTGGGGGCCACGAGGTCGCCCCAGGTGCCGTCCTCGCCGACGAGGACGATGCGGGCGCCGCGCTGCCCGATGTACGCGACCTGGCCCTCGGCACCTCCGTGGGCCTTGGCGAAGGAGCCGATCCGCCGGGCGAGGCGGGTCGCCTTGCGCTCGGCCTGGGGGTCAACCTGCTGCGTGTCTGCCATGGACAGGATGCTACCGGCGAGTAGACCGAACGGCGACGGGCGGGGCGAGTGGCCTGGGCCACCCACCCCGCCCATCGCTCAAACCATCACTCGAAAGCGGTACGGGACGTCAGCGCAGGAACGGGTCCACCGCCACCGCCAGGAACAGCAGCGAGACATAGGTGATGGACCAGTGGAACAGCCGCATCTCCTTCAGCTTCGCGCCCGTCACCCCGGCCTTGGCCCGGTTCTGCAGGGCGTGCGCCTCCCACAGCCACCAGCCGCCCACCACGAGCGCCACCACCGTGTAGAACCAGCCGGTGTAGCCGAGCGGGGTCAGCAGCAGCGAGATCGCCACCATCGCCCAGCTGTAGATCACGATCTGCCGGGCGACCACCTTGTTGGAGGCGACGACCGGCAGCATCGGCACGCCCACGCGCGCGTAGTCCTCCCGGACCTTCATCGACAGCGGCCAGTAGTGCGGCGGCGTCCAGAAGAACATGACGAGGAAGAGAACGACCGGCGCCCAGGACATCGAATTGGTGACCGAGGACCAGCCGATCAGCACCGGCATGCAGCCGGCGATACCGCCCCACACGATGTTCTGCGACGTACGCCGTTTGAGGATCATCGTGTAGACGACGACGTAGAAGAGCAGCGCTCCGAGCGCCAGCCACGCCGACAGCCAGTTGACGGTGAGGCCGAACAGCAGCGTGGAGACGACCGCCAGGGTGATCCCGAAGGCGAGGCACTCGCGCGGGCTGACCATGCCGGTCACCAGGGGCCGCTGCGAGGTGCGGTCCATGAGCGCGTCGATGTCCCGGTCGATGTACATGTTCAGCGCATTGGCGCCGCCCGCGGACAGATAGCCGCCGATGCAGGTGAGCAGCACCAGCGTCAGGTCGGGCACACCCTGCTGTGCCAGGAACATCACCGGAACGGTGGTGATCAAGAGCAGTTCGATGATCCGCGGCTTGGTCAGCGCCACGAAGGCCTTGACCCGGGCCCCGAACGGCCGGTGGCTCGGGCTCCGGCTCGAAGCGAGCACGCCCGCTGGACGGGATTCGACGGCCGTCACGCACACCCCTGACAGAGACATCCCAGCGAGCCCTGCCCCGGAGGACCCACGGCAGGGGCTCGCGCGTACCACGCCACTGTAGACGCTGCCCAGATCCGGACATTCGCGGGGGTGGGATCGTGTGGGGACGGTCCGCCGAAAGGCTCGATTGAGCGATCGGGTGAACGGCTGCGTATTGAGTTGCCGAGTGCCGTTCCAGCCGGTCCGGAGGCGGATGGTGAACAGTCCCGGAAGTCTGCATCAACGCGAAAAAACGCACGTCCTCGCGAGGGTAGGCTCGGCAAAGGCCCGCCGACGCCCAGAATGCCGGCAGCCGGTGCACATGCCGTACCGGCACCCGACTTGTGGAGAGGAGCCCTGACCCAGGGTGAGTACCAAGCCGACCACCACAGACCTCGAGTGGACCGAGTTGGACCAGCGCGCGGTGGACACCGCGCGCCTCCTGGCCGCCGATGCCGTACAGAAGGTCGGCAACGGCCATCCCGGCACGGCGATGAGCCTGGCGCCCGCCGCCTACACCCTCTTCCAGAAGGTGATGCGCCACGATCCGTCCGACCCGCAGTGGGTGGGGCGCGACCGTTTCGTGCTGTCCGCCGGCCACTCCTCCCTCACGCTCTACACCCAGCTGTACCTGGCCGGCTTCGGCCTGGAGCTGGACGATCTGAAGTCCTTCCGGACGTGGGGCTCCAAGACGCCCGGCCACCCGGAGTACGGGCACACCCAGGGCGTGGAGACCACGACCGGCCCGCTCGGCCAGGGTGTCGCCAACGCGGTGGGCATGGCGATGGCCGCCCGCTACGAGCGCGGCCTGTTCGACCCGGAGGCACCGGCCGGCGCATCCCCGTTCGACCACTTCGTCTACTGCATCGCGGGGGACGGCTGCCTGCAGGAGGGCATCGCCGCGGAGGCGTCCTCGCTGGCCGGCCACCAGAAGCTCGGCAACCTGATCCTGCTGTGGGACGACAACCACATCTCGATCGAGGGCGACACCGAGACGGCCGTCTCGGAGGACACGGTCAAGCGGTACGAGGCCTACGGCTGGCATGTGCAGCGCGTGGAGCCGAAGGCGAACGGCGACCTCGACCCGCACGCCGTCTTCGAGGCGATCCAGCGGGCCAAGGCCGTCACCGACCGGCCGTCCTTCATCGCCATGCGCTCGATCATCGCCTGGCCGGCCCCGAACGCGCAGAACACCGAGGCCGCGCACGGCTCGGCGCTGGGCGAGGAGGAGGTCGCGGCCACCAAGCGGGTCCTCGGCTTCGACCCCGAGAAGCACTTCGACGTCTCCGACGAGGTGCTCAGCCACACCCGCAAGGCGGTGGAGCGCGGCCGGCGGGCCCGGGCGGAGTGGGAGAAGTCCTTCCAGGCCTGGCGCGAGGCCAACCCCGAGCGGGCCGCCGAGTACGACCGCATCGCCCGGGCGGAGCTGCCCTCCGGCTGGGACGAGAAGATCCCGGTGTTCGAGGCGGGCAAGAGCGTGGCCACGCGTGCGGCCTCCGGCAAGGTGCTCCAGGCCATGGGCGAGGTGATCCCGGAGCTGTGGGGCGGCTCGGCGGACCTGGCCGGCTCGAACAACACGACGATCGACAAGACGTCGTCGTTCCTGCCCGAGGGCAACCCGCTGCCGGAGGCGAACCCGTACGGGCGCACGATCCACTTCGGCATCCGCGAGCACGCGATGGCCGCGGTGATGAACGGCATCACGCTGCACGGCAACACCCGTGTCTACGGCGGCACCTTCCTGGTGTTCTCCGACTACATGCGCAACGCGGTGCGCCTGTCCGCGCTGATGCACCTTCCGGTGACGTATGTGTGGACGCACGACTCCATCGGTCTGGGCGAGGACGGTCCGACCCACCAGCCGGTCGAGCACCTGGCGAGCCTGCGGGCCATCCCGGGGCTGAACGTCGTCCGTCCGGCCGACGCCAACGAGACCGCGATCGCCTGGCGCGAGATCATGCGCCGCTGGACCAAGGAGTTCGGCAAGGGCACCCCGCACGGTCTGGCGCTCACCCGTCAGGGCGTGCCGACCTACGAGCCGAACGACGAGGCCGCGCGCGGCGGCTATGTGATGGCCGAGGCCGAGGGCGGCGACGCGCAGGTCATCCTGATCGCCACCGGTTCCGAGGTGCATGTGGCGGTCGAGGCGCGCAAGCAGCTGCAGGCCGAGGGCATCCCCACACGCGTGGTGTCCATGCCGTGCGTGGAGTGGTTCGAGGAGCAGGATCAGGGGTACCGGGACAGCGTGCTGCCGCCGGCCGTCCGGGCGCGTGTCGCCGTCGAGGCGGGTGTCGGACTCACCTGGCACAAGTACGTGGGGGACGCCGGCCGGATCGTCTCCCTGGAGCACTTCGGTGCGTCCGCCGACGCCAAGACGCTCTTCCGCGAGTACGGATTCACCCCCGAGAACGTGGTCGCGAAGGCCCGGGAATCTCTCGCCGCCGCCCAGCGCTGACGCTCACACACGACACGTAGGAGATGCATTTTCCATGACAGACGCACTCAAGCGCCTCTCCGACGAAGGCGTCGCGATCTGGCTGGACGACCTGTCGCGCAAGCGGATCACGTCCGGCAACCTCGCCGAGCTGATCGACCAGCAGCACGTCGTGGGCGTCACCACCAACCCGACGATCTTCCAGAAGGCGATCTCGCAGGGTGACGGGTACGAGCAGCAGCTCTCCGATCTGGCCTCCCGCGGGGTCACCGTCGACGAGGCCATCCGCATGATCACCACGGCGGACGTCCGGGACGCCGCCGACATCCTGCGCCCCGTCTTCGACGCCACCGACGGCCAGGACGGCCGGGTCTCCATCGAGGTCGACCCGCGTCTGGCCCACAACGCCAGGGCGACGGTCGCCGAGGCCCGCCAGCTGGCCTGGCTGGTCGACCGTCCCAACACCCTCATCAAGATCCCGGCCACCAAGGCGGGCCTGCCGGCGATCACCGAGACCATCGCGAGCGGCATCAGCGTCAATGTCACGCTGATCTTCTCCATCGAGCGCTACCGCGCGGTCATGGACGCCTACCTCAGCGGTCTGGAGAAGGCGCGCGCGAAGGGCCTGGACCTGTCGAAGATCCACTCGGTGGCGTCGTTCTTCGTCTCCCGCGTGGACACCGAGATCGACCGGCGTCTCGACGCGCTCGGCACCGACGAGGCCAAGGCACTGCGCGGCAAGGCGGGCGTGGCCAACGCGCGTCTGGCCTACCAGGCGTACGAGGAGGTCTTCGCCTCCGACCGGTGGAGCGCGCTGGAGCGGGAGGGCGCGAACCGGCAGCGTCCGCTGTGGGCGTCGACCGGGGTGAAGGACAAGGCGTACAGGGACACCCTGTACGTCGAGGAGCTGGTGGCGCCGAACACGGTGAACACCATGCCGGAGGCCACGCTGATGGCCACCGAGGAGCACGGCGAGATCCGCGGCGACACCGTCCGGGGCACCTACGGACAGGCCCGCGCCGACCTGGACGCCCTGGAGAAGCTCGGCATCTCCTACGACGAGGTGGTCCAGCTTCTGGAGGACGAGGGCGTCGAGAAGTTCGAGGCGTCCTGGAACGACCTGCTGAAGTCGACCGAGGCAGAGCTGGAGCGCCTCGCTCCCGCGAAGGGATGAGAGATCTTGGCTCCCCTTTCCGTCATTGGGGCGAACCCGCTCCGTGACCCCGCCGACCGACGGCTCCCGCGTATCGCGGGGCCGTCGGGCCTGGTCATCTTCGGGGTCACCGGCGACCTGTCGCGCAAGAAGCTGATGCCCGCGGTGTACGACCTCGCCAACCGGGGTCTGCTGCCGCCTGGCTTCTCCCTGGTCGGCTTCGCCCGCCGCGACTGGGAGAACGAGGACTTCGCCCAGGTGGTGCACGACGCCGTCAAGGAGCACGCGCGCACGCCGTTCCGCGAGGAGGTCTGGCAGCAGCTCCTCCAGGGGATGCGCTTCGTGCAGGGCACCTTCGACGACGACGACGCGTTCGAACGGCTGCGCGGGACGATCGAGGAACTGGACAAGGCGCAGGGCACGGGCGGCAACTTCGCCTTCTATCTGTCGGTGCCGCCGAAGTCCTTCCCCGTCGTCATCAAGCAGCTGAAGAAGCACGGCCTGGCCGAGCAGCCGCCCGGCTCCTGGCGGCGCGCGGTCATCGAGAAGCCGTTCGGCCACGACCTGAAGTCGGCCGAGGAGCTGAACAAGGTCGTGCACGAGGTCTTCGCCCCGGAGCAGGTCTTCCGCATCGACCACTACCTGGGCAAGGAGACCGTCCAGAACATCCTGGCGCTGCGCTTCGCCAACCAGATGTTCGAACCGATCTGGAACCGGTCCTATGTGGACCATGTGCAGATCACCATGGCCGAGGACATCGGCATCGGCGGCCGGGCCGGCTACTACGACGGCATCGGCGCCGCCCGTGACGTGATCCAGAACCATCTGCTGCAACTGCTCGCGCTGACCGCGATGGAGGAGCCCGCCTCCTTCGACGCGGACGCGCTGGCCGCGGAGAAGACCAAGGTGCTCGGCGCGGTGAGGCTGCCGAGCGACCTGGGCAAGTACACGGTGCGCGGGCAGTACGCGGCCGGCTGGCAGGGCGGCGAGAAGGTGATCGGCTACCTCGAGGAAGAGGGCATCGACAAGCAGTCGAAGACCGACACCTACGCGGCCGTCAAGCTGGAGATCGACAACCGCCGCTGGGCGGGCGTCCCCTTCTATCTGCGCACCGGCAAGCGGCTGGGCCGCCGGGTCACCGAGATCGCGGTGGTGTTCCAGCGGGCCCCGCACTCCCCCTTCGACACCTCGGCCACCGAGGAGCTCGGGCAGAACGCCATCGTCATCCGGGTCCAGCCGGACGAGGGCGTCACCGTCCGCTTCGGCTCCAAGGTGCCGGGCACGTCGATGGAGATCCGGGACGTGTCGATGGACTTCGCGTACGGCGAGTCCTTCACGGAGTCCAGCCCGGAGGCGTACGAGCGGCTGATCCTGGACGTGCTGCTCGGCGACTCCAACCTGTTCCCGCGCACCGAGGAGGTCGAGCTGTCCTGGAAGATCCTCGACCCCATCGAGGAGTACTGGGACAAGCACGGCAGGCCCGCGCAGTACGCGTCGGGGACGTGGGGGCCGGCCGAGGCGGACGAGATGCTCGCACGAGACGGACGGAGCTGGCGGCGGCCATGAAGATAGACCTGACCGACACCACGTCCAGCAAGATCAACAAGGCGCTGGTGCGGGGCCGCCGGGCGATCGGCACCCCGGCCGTGGGCATGGTGCTCACCCTGGTCATCGTCACCGACGAGGAGAACGCCTACGACGCGCTGAAAGCCGCCGGCAACGCCTCGCGGGAGCACCCCTCGCGCATTCTGCTGGTCATCAGGCGGGTCTCGCGCACCCCGCGAGACCGCACGTCCTCGCGGCTGGACGCCGAGGTGCGGGTGGGCGCGGACGCGGGCACCGGCGAGACGGTGGTGCTGCGGCTGTACGGCGAGGTCGCCGACCAGGCCCAGTCGGTGGTGCTGCCGCTGCTGCTGCCCGACGCGCCGGTCGTGGTGTGGTGGCCGGTGAACGCCCCGCTGAACCCGGCCGGGGACCCGCTGGGCTCCCTGGCACAGCGCCGGATCACCGACACCTACACCTCCGAGCACCCGGTGCAGGAGCTCTCGGCGCGCGCCCAGGCGTACACCCCGGGGGACACGGATCTGGCGTGGACCCGGATCACGCCCTGGCGTTCGATGCTGGCCGCCGCCCTCGACCAGGTCACCTGCACGGTGGAGTCCGTCGAGGTGGAGGGCGAGGAGTTCAACCCGAGCTGCGAGCTGCTGGCGATGTGGCTCGCGGACCGGCTGGGCGTACCGGTGAAACGTTCCCCGTCCGGCGGGCCGGGGCTGACCGCGGTCCGTCTGGCCACCAACCGCGGTCCGATCACCCTGGACCGGGCCGACGGCCGCCTGGCGACCCTGTCCATCGAGGGTCAGCCGGAGCGCGCGGTGGCCCTGAAGCGGCGCGACACGGCCGAGCTGCTCGCGGAGGAGCTGCGCCGGCTGGACCCGGACGACATCTACGCCTCGGCGCTGAAGTTCGGCGTGGAGAAGCTGAACGCGCCCGTGGCGTCCCCGGTGTCCGCGGCGGCCCCGGTTTCTCCGGCCTCCCCGCAGGAGCCGGCCGCGCTGCCCGTGCCGCGGGAGGAGGCGGTGCAGTGAGCACTCCCCAGCTGGTCGTCCACCGGGACAAGGAGCTGATGGCGCAGGCCGCCGCGGCCCGTCTGATCACCCGGATCGTGGACGCGCAGGCGTCCAGGGGCTCGGCGTCCGTGGTGCTCACCGGCGGCCGCAACGGCAACGGCGTCCTGGCCGCCCTGGCGGCCGCGCCCGCCCGGGACGCCATCGACTGGAGCCGTCTGGACCTGTGGTGGGGCGACGAGCGGTTCCTGCCGGAGGGCGACCCGGAGCGCAATGTCACCCAGGCCCGCAAGGCCCTGCTGGACTCCGTGCCCGTGGACCCCAAGCGGGTGCACGCCATGCCCGCCTCGGACGGCCCCTGGGGCGCGGACGTCGAGGCGGCGGCGGAGGCCTACGCCGAGGAGCTGGCCCGCGCGGCCGGGCCCGAAAGCCACGGTCCGGTCCCGGCGTTCGACGTCCTGATGCTGGGCGTGGGTCCGGACACCCATGTGGCGTCGCTCTTCCCGGAGCACCCCGGGGTGCGGGAGACCGAGCGCACGGTCATCGGCGTCCACGGCTCCCCGAAGCCGCCGCCGACCCGGATCTCGCTCACCCTTCCCGCCATCCGCTCGGCCCGCGAGGTCTGGCTGCTGGCGGCGGGCGAGGACAAGGCGAACGCGGTGGCCATCGCCCTCTCGGGCGCGGGTGAGATCCAGGCCCCGGCAGCGGGCGCGTACGGCCGGGCCCGCACCCTGTGGCTCCTGGACACCGCGGCGGCCGCACAGCTTCCGAAGTCGCTGTATCCGCCGGCGCTGGCGTGAAAGAAGCCCGTCAAAAGGCCCGTCAAAAAGGCCCGTGAAAAGGTCCGTCCGGCGCTCGAGACGAGAGCCCAGGAGTCGTCGAGCGCCGGACGGGAGGTGGGGTGCGCCCCGGGTCGGGAACGGGGCGTACCCCGGACCGGGAGCAGGAGGGGGCGGCGGGGCGGGAAACCCGGGCCGTCGTCCCCGCCGGCCGTTCTCACCTTCCTACTTCACCGATCCCGCCATCACTCCCTGCACGAAGTGCCGCTGGAAGGCGAAGAACACGATCACCGGCACCACCAGGGACAGGAACGCCCCCGGCGCCAGCACGTCGATGTTGCTTCCGAACTGCCGGATCTGCGACTGCAGTTCCACCGTCAGCGGCTGCGACGAGGTGTCCGCGAACAGCAGGGCCACCAGCATGTCGTTCCACACCCACAGGAACTGGAAGATGGCGAGGCTGGCGATCGCCGGCCGGCCCACCGGCAGCACCAGCCGGGTGAAGATCCGCCACTCGGTGCCGCCGTCCATCCGGGCCGCCTCCAGCATCTCCTTCGGTATCTCGGCGAAGTAGTTCCGCAGCAGGAACACGGCGAACGGCAGCCCATAGGCCACGTGGAAGAGCACCACGCCGGGGATCGTGCCGAACAGGCCCAGCTGCCCGAAGAGCTTCGCCACCGGCAGCAGACCGATCTGCACGGGCACCACCAGCAACGCCACCACCAGCAGGAACAACGGGTCCCGCCCCGGGAAGTCCAGCCAGGCGAAGGCGTATCCGGCCAGCGCCGCGATGATGACGACCAGCACCGTCGCCGGCACCGAGATGAGCACGGTGTTCCAGAACGCCTGCGTCATGCCCGCGTTCTTCAGCAGCGCCGAGTAGTTCTCGAACGACAGCTGCGCCGGGTCGGCGAACACCGTCCACCAGCCGCCCCTCGCGTTGTCCTCCGGCGACCGCAGCGACGACGCGAGGAGTCCGACGAGCGGGGTCAGCCAGAGCAGGCCGACCACCACGAGGAACGCCTGGACGAGCCAGTGGCCCAGGCCCCGCCTGATCGCGTTCATCGCTGACTCCTTCGGAAACGGCGGATGTTGAACACCATCGCGGGGATCACCAGGACCAGCAGCAGCACACCGAGCGCACTGCCGAGACCCTGGTTGTTGCCGCCGCCGAAGGACACCAGCCACATCTGGGTCGCCAGCACGGTGGCGTCCTCCTGCACCGGGCCGGGTGCGATGATGTAGACGAGGTCGAAGACCTTCATCACGTTGATCACGAGGGTGACGAAGACGACCGTCAGGACGGGGGCCAGCAGCGGCACCGTGATCCGGCGGAAGATCTGCCATTCGTTCGCCCCGTCGATGCGCGCCGCCTCCAGCGCGTCCCGCGGCAGCGTGGACAGTCCGGCCCCGATCAGCACCATCGAGAACCCGGTCCAGATCCACAGGTACGCCCCGATGATCATGGGGGTGACCAGCGTCGGGCCGAGCCAGGAGATGCCCTGGTAGGGTGGGTCGAAGTTGGACTTGGGCAGCTTCACCTGGTACGACCCGGCCTCCAGGCCGGTGAAGCGGAAGGAGCCGTCGGAGGCGGTCGTGGTGCTCGCGACGGTCTTCCCGTCACGCACGGCCTCGACCTTCATGCCGGGCAGTCCGCTCTCGTTGCTGTCGACCTCGCCCTGGGTGCCGCCTCCACCGGGGGTGAAGTCCAGGTAGACGACACCGCGCAGCTCGTCCCCCGCGGCCTCCTTCCCGGCCGCCGCGTACGCCGGCTTGGCGTCACCCGGCAGCTCCTTGGGCGGCACGCCGACCATCGGCAGATGCACCGTGTCGCCCGGCGACAGGCCGGCACGGGTGGTGTACGAGCCGTCGTCGCCCCGGGTCAGCCCGTGTCCCTCGCGGGCGCGGGCGGCGGGATACGACGAGGAGTCCTCGAAGAGGTCGTGCACGGCGACCACCGCGGCGTTGAGCACGCCCTTGTCCGGGTCCTCGTCGTAGGCGAGCCGGAAGATGATGCCGGCGGCCAGGAAGGACACGGCCATCGGCATGAACAGCAGCAGCTTGAACGCCGTCGCCCAACGGACCTTCTCCACCAGGACGGCGAGGATCAGTCCGAGTCCGGTGAGCAGCACCGGGGCCACGACCACCCAGATCGCGGTGTTCCGGATGGCCTTCAGCGTCGCCGGGTTGCTGAACATCTCGGTGTAGTTGTCCGCCCCGACGAACCGGGTGCCGGAGGCGTCGAAGAGACTCCGGCCGATGGAGAACAGCACCGGGTAGACGACCAGCGCGCCGAGCAGCAGCAGCGCGGGGAGCACGAACAGCAGGGCGATGACCTGCCCCCGCCGCCGCGCCCGGCGACGCGCCTGGGCGTCAGGGGCGGGCGACGGGGGGCTCACGCCCTTCTTCTTCGTGAGCGTGGTGGACGACATGGCAGGTCAGCCCTGGTCCTTGTAGGCCTTGGCCGCCGCGGCCTCGAGCTTCGCCGCCGTGCCCTTCGGGTCCGACGGGTCGCGCAGGAAGTCCTGCAGGATCTTCCACTCACCGGCCCCGCTGGTGCCGCCGAAGGCCGCCGGGGCCTGGTCGGACATGTCGAACCGGACCGCGTCCGCGTCACCGGCCTCGACCAGGGACTTGGCGGTGGCACGGGTGACGTCGTCGCCGTAGGAGGCGAGGTCGAGGTTCTTGTTCGGGGACAGGAAGCCGCCGGCCTTGGCCCACACGGCCGCGGCCTCCGGAGTGGCCAGGAACTCCACGAGCTTCATACCGGCCTTGGGGTTCTTGCCGTCCTTGAGGACGACCGCCGCGTCACCGCCGCTGACCACCGGCGCGTTGCCGCCGTCGACCGGCGGGAACGGGAAGAAGTTCGCGTCCTCGCCGATCTTCTTGCCGAACTGGTCGTGGGCGACACCGGCGACGAAGTCGCCCTCGTAGACCATGCCCGCCTCGGGCTTGGGGCCGAACACCTTCTCCACCGAACCCGGGAAGTCGGTGTTCAGGGCCTCCTTCTGCCCGCCCGCGATCAGCTGCTTGTCCTTGAACAGCTTGCCGAGCGTGGTGAGCGCCTTGACCACGCTGTCGTCGGTCCACTTCAGCTTGTGCGCGGCGAGGGCGTCGTACTTCTCGGCGCCGGCCTGGGAGAGGTAGATGTTCTCGAACCAGTCGGTCAGGGTCCAGCCGTCCTGTCCGGCGACCGCGAAGGCGGCGAGCCCGGAGTCGGAGATGGTGCGTCCGGCGTCGAGCATCTCGTCGTACGTCTTGGGCGGCTTGACCCCGGCCTGGTCGAGTGCCTCGGGGCTGTACCAGACGGTCGACTTGTGGGCGGCCTTGAAGTACAGGCCGTACAGGGTGTTGTCGACGCTGCCGTACTGCTTCCACACGGGCGCGAAGTTGGCGTCCACCGACTTCTGGGCGGTGTCGGACAGCGGCTCGAGCCAGCCCTTCCTGGCGAACTGCTGGAGCACGCCGAGCTGCGGGACCATCACGACGTCGGGGGCGTTGCCGCCCTCGATCTTGCTGCCGACGACGGTGGAGACATTGTCACCGGTCGACATGAACTGCGTCTTGGCGCCGGTCTTCTCCGAGAACGCGTCCAGCACCTTCTGGAAGTTCTTCTGCTCACTGCCGGACCAGACGCCGGCCACGGTGACCGTCTGACCGCTGAGCGACTTGTCGCCGCCGCTCGCGGGGACGGGGTCGGAACCACCGCAGGCGGTCGTGCCGAGCGCCAGAGCGAGAGCGATGCAGCCGGTGAGGAGGGTGGTACGTCGTCGCATCATCGTTGATGTCCCTTCATCGGATGGGAAAGTGACGGTTCTTACAAGCCGGCGGCACCTCAGGGCTCGGGGGTCTCGTCGGTGACCCACCAGGCGGCGGTCGATCCGGCGAGCACTCCGGGCGGACAGGGACCGCTGGTCAGCAGCGGAACGCCGGGGACCGGCGCGGGCATGGGGGCCGTACCGAAGTTGACGGCGCAGACCAGGTCGTCGCGGGCGAAGGCGAGGACGTCCGGCGGGGTGTCCAGCCAGCGCAGCGTGCCCTCGCCCAACTGGGGCAGCGAGGAGCGCAGTTGCAGGCCGTCGCGGTACAGGTGCCAGAAGGAGCGGGTGTCGGCGAGGGCACGCTCGGTGACGTACTCGGCGAAGTAGTCCGGCTGCGGCAGCCAGGGCTTGGCGTTCTGCTCCCCGGTGGTGAAGCCGAACGGGGAGGCCTGGCCCGACCAGGGCAGCGGCACCCGGCAGCCGTCGCGGATGCGGGCCCGGCTTCCGGTGCGGTGGAAGATCGGGTCGGTGAGCACGTCGTCGGGCAGGTCGACGACCTCGGGCAGGCCCAGTTCCTCGCCCTGGTAGATGTACGCGGCTCCGGGCAGCGCCAGCATCAGCAGCGCGGCGGCGCGGGCGCGGGCGGCCCCCAGTCCGCTCCCCCCGGTGGCGGGTTCGCCGTAGCGGGTGACGGCGCGGACCTGGTCGTGGTTGTTGAGGACCCAGGTGACCGTGGACCCGGTGCCGGCGATGTCCTTCATGGCCTCGGAGATGACCTTGCGGAAGGCGTCGGCGTCCCAGGGAGCGCCGAGCAGGTCGAAGAAGAAGGCCTGGTGCAGCTCGTCGGGGCGGACGTACTTGGCGTGCTCGCGGGCGCTGGGCACGGACACCTCGCCGACCAGCAGGCGTTCGCGGCCGTCGCGTGCGGTGTACTCCTCGCACACCGAGCGCCAGTGCCGCCACACGTCGTGCACCTCGGGCTGGTTCCAGGCGAGCGGGTTGACCGAGTCGCGGGCGCGGGCGTCGGCCTCGGGGTCGTCCGCGTCGGGCAGCTCGGGGTGCTTGTAGAGGCCGGCGGCGACGTCGACACGGAAGCCGTCGACACCCCGGTCGAGCCAGAAGCGGAGGATCCGGTCGAACTCGGCGGAGATCTCGGGGTTGCGCCAGTTCCAGTCGGGCTGCTCGGGCGTGAACATGTGCAGGTACCACTGGCCGGGGCGGCCGTCCGGCTCGGTGACCCGGGTCCAGGCGGGGCCGCCGAACATGGCGTGCCAGTTGTTGGGCGGCTCGGAGCCGTCGGGGCCGCGGCCGTCGGCGAAGTGGAAACGGGCGCGGGCGGCGCTGCCGGGTCCGGCGGCCAGCGCCTCGCGGAACCACGGATGTTCGCTCGAGCAGTGGTTGGGGACGATGTCCAGCAGCACCTTGATGCCGAGCCGGTGGGCGGCCGCCACCAGCCGGTCGAACTCCTCGAGGTCCCCGAAGACCGGATCGACGTCGCAGTAGTCGGCGACGTCGTACCCGTGGTCGTGCTGCGGAGAGGGGTAGAAGGGGCTCAGCCAGATCCCGTCGACGCCCAGCTTCTTCAGATAGGGCAGTCCCGCGCGGACGCCGGCCAGATCGCCGATGCCGTCACCGGTGCTGTCCAGAAAACTCCGGACGTACACCTGGTAGATCACGGCGTCGCGCCACCAACCATGCCTGTTCAACCCGTTGACCTGTTCCTGTGGGAAGGGCACTTGTTATGCATGCATGTTAAGTATCGGTGTCGGGAGAGTGTCAATGAATTGTGCGGCAGTTACCGGGTAGTTGGCCCTCTTAATCCGGATATTTCTGGGCGTATTGCACGCAGTCGAGACCCCCGCGTTACCTAACATGTAAGTAGGGAGATGGCTGAGACTCAGCGAGGGGAGACGGACGCGAGCTCACGGGCGAGCCGCCGTACGGCCGCCTCGGGCGTCTGCTGTCCGGTCAGGGTGTCGTGCACGACCGCCTGCACCACCAGACTGACCTGGTTGTAGTGCGCGCTCTTGGGGCGCGGCGCGGCCGCCAGCACGACCTTGCGCAGGGTCGGCAGATAGGGGAACTGCCGCACGAGTGCGGGGTCTTCGTAGAGCGCGGCGCGCACCGGCGGCAGCGCGCCCTCGGTGAGCACCTGGCGCTGGACGCGCTCGCTGGTGAGGTACGCGATCAGACGTGCGGCGGACTCGGGGTGCCGCGCATGGGTGGTGACGGCGAGGTTGGAGCCGCCGAGGACACTGGTCCCCGGCCCCTCGGGCCCGGGCAGCGGCACGGCACCGACCTTCCCGGCGACCGGGGAACCCGGCGCGGAGGCGACGGCGTAGGCGTACGGCCAGTTGCGCAGGAAGAGCAGCCGGCCGTCCCGGAAGGCCTGCTTGGACTCCTCCTCCTTGTACGTCAGCGCCTCCTTCGGGATCCAGCCCTCACGGAAGCCGCGTGCCAGGAAGCCGATGCCCTCGCGGGCGGCGCCCGAGTCGACGGTGACGCGCTCGCCCTCGTCGCCGAGGATCGTGCCGCCCGCCGAGTACACGGCCTCGGCCGCGTTGACGGTCAGCCCCTCGTACGGCAGGAACTGGCCCGCGTAGCCGTCCAGTCCGTACTTCGGTGCGATCGTCCTCGCGGCGTGCTCCAGCTCGGCCCAGGTGCGCGGCGGCGGGACGCCCTCCCGGTCGAGGATGTCCTTGCGGTACAGCAGGAGCCCGGCGTTCGTGACGTACGGCACCGCGTACAGCCGTCCGTTGTACGTGGCCGTGTCCACGACCGGCGGCAGGAAGTCCTCCAGCGGGAAGCGGTCGCGGGGCAGCGGGCGGATCCAGCCGGCGGCGGCGAACTCCGAGGTCCAGTTGACGTCGATGTTCAGCACGTCGAACCGGCTGCGGTTGCCGCCGCGCAGATCGGTGGTCATCTGCGCATGGGTCTCGTCGGCGGAGTCCGGCAGCTCGACGAGGGTGACCCGCTCGTCGGGGTGGGTGCGGTTCCAGCCCTCCAGAAGCGGACCGAGATAGCCGGTGAGATCGCCGGCGGTGGCCAGGGTGAGCGGTCCTCTGCCGTCGCCGCGGCCCTCGTCGGCACGGGCGCCGGAGGCGACACAGCCGACCATGACCATCACCAGGACAAGAAGGCCCCTACCGGCGGCACGTATCCACCGCATAGGTTCCTCCTTGCACACAGTCCAGGCGCCTTCGCCGGAAGTCAGGCCATGTATACCTGTTAGGTATGGGCGATACTAGGGGTTGGAGCACATTGCGTATGACGCGTCCGACGAGGCCCTAGGAGGAGAGCACGCGTGCGCCTGCCCCTCCTGGCCCTCCTCGCACGTGGTCCCGCCCACGGCTACGAGCTGAAGCAGGACCTTGAGCAACTGCTGGGCTCCGCGTACCCTCAGCCCAACATCGGCCAGATCTACGTGACCCTCGGCCGCCTCGAGAAGTCGGGACTGATCGAGGGCGAGGAGGTCGAACAGACCGGCCGCCCCAACAAGAAGATCTACCGCCTCACCGACGCCGGGCGCGAGGCGGTGAGTGCCTGGTTCCAGAAGCCCGAGGACGAGCCGCGGGTGCGGGACGAGTTCTTCCTGAAGCTCGCCCTCGCCCCGCAGACCGGCCTCGCGGACCAGATCGCTCTGATCAACAAGCAGCGGCGCCAGTACCTCAACACCATGCGCCAGCTGTCGAAACTGGCGGCGGCCGAGGACCGGGACAACAGAATCGCCCATCTGCTGATCGAGGGCGCCATGCTGCACCTGCAGGCCGACCTGGACTGGCTGGAACGGTGCCAGGAGGAACTGGAGGAGCTGGAGTGAGCGACGTCCGGGCTCCGGAGCTGCTGCGGGCCGAGGGGCTGGTGAAGACGCACTACGGCGAGGGTGCACCCGCACGTGCCGTGCGCGGGGTGGACCTGTCGGTGACGCGCGGCGAGTTCGTGGCGATCACCGGTCCCTCCGGGGCCGGCAAGTCCACGCTGCTGCATCTGCTCGGCGGGCTGCAGCGGCCGGACGAGGGCAGCATCTGGCTGGACGGCCGGTGCACCGACTCCTACAGCGAGGCCCGCTGGGCCGAGGAGCGCCGCAGCGGCATCGGCATCGTCTTCCAGTTCTTCAACCTGGTCTCCAATCTGTCCGTCGCCGACAATGTCGAGCTGCCCGCCCTGCTCGCCGGCCGCACCCCGAAAGAGGCCCGCGCCGAGCGGGAGGCCCTGCTGGCCGAGCTGGGGCTCGAGGACAAGGAGCGCAGCATGCCGGGCGAGCTGTCCGGCGGCGAGCAGCAGCGGGTCGCGCTCGCCCGCGCCCTGGTCAACCACCCGCCGCTGCTGCTGGCCGACGAACCGGCCGGCAGCCTCGACAGCAGGGGCACCCGTGAGGTGATGCGGCTGCTGTCCCGCTTCCACCAGCGGGGCCAGACGATCGTCATGGTCACCCATGACGCCCGGCTGGCGAGCTCCGCGGACCGGGTGATCAGCTTCTTCGACGGCCGGATCGTCGACGACATGACCCTGGACGGGACGACACCGTCACGGGGGCCGGGAATCTCGGATGTGCTGGAGCTGAGGGACTGAGTGCGGTGAAGTGCTGGGTGACGCACGCGCCCCGGGCGAGGGGCTGAGTCCGGTGCGGGCCATGTTGCGCTGGGCGCACTCGGATCTGCGCGCGCACCGCGGGGAGGCGCTGTTCTTCGTGCTGGCCACGGCCGGCATCGTCGCCTCGCTGCTGCTGGCCGCCGCGCTGTTCGGCTATGCGACCAACCCCTGGCAGCGGGTCTTCACCCAGTCCCACGGGGCCCATGTGTGGCTGCACACGGCGAGGTCCGCCGACACGGACCGGCTCGCCTCGCTGGACGGTGTGGAGGAGGTCACCGGCGCGTACCCCACCGAGACCGCCACCGTCTCCTCCCGGGGCATCCGCGCCCTGGTGGAACTGCGCGCCACGCCCTCACGGCCCGCTGTGGGCCGGCCGCTGCTCGTCGCCGGGCGCTGGCTGGACGCCCGGCAGCCGGACGGCGTGGTCCTGGAGAGCCGGCTGGCCCAGGCGCTGCTGGCCGAGCCCGGGGACGTCCTCACCCTGCCCGGGACCGCGCGCACCCTGACGGTGGTGGGCATCGCGGACAGCGCGGAGCCGCGCTACCGGCCGGGTGAGCGGGAGGGGGTGGTGTGGGCGCACCCGTCCGCGGTGCGCAACCCCAACAGCCGGGTGATCGGGCTGCGGCTGACCGACCCGGAGGACACCGACTACGCCGTCCAGCGCGCCGTCACCGTGCTGGGTGCGGGCGCGGTCGGCGAGGTGTCCACCTGGCAGCAGGCGTGGGCCGAGGCGCAGGGCGACAACCGGCTGCTCGGCCAGGTGCTGGGCCTGTTCGGCCTGGGCGCGCTGATCGCGGCCGGGCTGGCGGTGCACGGCGCGATCGGCACCCGGATCAGGGGGCACCTGCGGGACATCTCGGTGCTGAAGGCGATCGGCTTCACGCCCGATCAGGTGGTCCGGATCTTCCTGTTCCAGCATGTGGCGTACGCCGTGCTCGGCGCGGCGGCCGCGGCGGTGCTGACCCAGTCGCTGGGGGCGAGGATCCCGGGCCGGCTGGGCGACGCGGTCGGGGTGTGGCAGGGGCTGCCGAGCCACCCGGTGACGCTGTTCGCGGTGCCGGTGGGCGCGGTGCTGTTCATCGGCGCCGTGACGGGGCTGGCGGCCTGGCGGGCGGGACGGGTGCCGCCGGTGCCCGTGCCGCGGCCCGCGGCCGCGCCAGCCGTCCGGCTGAGGAGTCTGACCCGCCGGGTCCTGGGACTGGGGCTGTCGCCCGCGCTGGTGCTGGGCTGGCACAAGGTGGTCACCCTCCGGGTGCGCACCCTGGCCACGGTGGGACGGCTGGCGCTGCCGCTGCTGCTGATCGTGGTGGCGATGAGCGCGTGGTCGACGATCGACCGGTTCCACAGCAGGCCGGAGGAGGTGGGGCTGCCGGCCGCGTTGACCGTCCGCGCGGACAGCACTCTGAGCGACGAGGAGGCCCGGGCGCTGCTGGCCCGTGAGCGGGGGGTCGCCGCCGTCCACCCCGGGGTGGAGGTGGCCGCGCTCGTCCCCGGCCAGACGGCCACGATCGCCCTGCGGGGCCTGGGCACCCGTGAGGAGCCCTACCCGTACGCCCTGGCCGAGGGCCGCCGGCCCGACGGCCCCGACGAGGCGGTGGCCGGTCAGGGTCTGCTGGACCTGCTCGGCGTGCAGGTGGGCGACTGGGTCCGGATGATGGTGGGCGACCGGCCGCAGATCCTGCACATCGTGGGCCGCAGCCTGGAGCCGGAGAACGCCGGACGGGTGATCTCGGCCTCCCTGGAGACCCTCCGGGAGAACGATCCGGACCTGCGTCCCACGCTGTACCACCTCCGTCTCGCCCCGGACGCGGACCGCGACGCGGTCGCACGGTCCCTGGTCACCGCGGGGGGCGGGCACCTGGAGGTGCACGCCGTGCCCAATCCGGCCGACGGCCTGTCCCCGCTGGACGCGGTCGTCGTCGGTCTGGTCTGTGTGCTGGCCCTCATCGGTCTCATCGAGCTGCTGACGGCGATCGGCGGCACGATCCGTGAGAGCGAGCGGGACCTTCTGGCCCTGAAGGCCATCGGTCTCTCCCCCCGCCAGATCACCGCGATCACGGTCACGGCCACCGCTCTGTCGGCGCTGGCGGCCGCGCTGGCCGCCATCGCCCTGGGGCTGCCGCTGGCGCGCTGGCTGATCGACGCCCAGGGCAGATCGAGCGGCATCGGCACGGGAATCGCCCAGGAGCCGCCCCCGCTGCTCCTGCTGCTGCTCGGGGCGGCCGCCGTGCTGGGCGCCGCCGCCCTCGCCGCCCTCCCGGCCGCCCGGGCGGCCCGCCGCCGTCTGGCGGACACCCTGAGCGCGGTCGCCTGACTCCTTTCCGGGCCGCCGGCACACCGCCGGCCCGCCGCGTACGCGTGCGCGGCCTTCCGTGCTCCCCCGAGCGCTCGCCGTCACGACCGCCCGGGGACCGCATCACCCGGAGGGCGCCGGGGAAGCGGGCGACGGGTGCCGCCCGCTTCCCCGCCTTCTCACTGCCTGCCGCGCAGCTTCCGGTAGGTGGCGACCAGAGCCTTGGTGGAGGGGTCCAGGCCGGGTACCTCGGCGCCCTCGGTGAGCGCGGGCTCCACCCTCTTGGCCAGGACCTTGCCGAGCTCGACACCCCACTGGTCGAAGGAGTCGATGTCCCAGATCGCGCCCTGCACGAAGACCTTGTGCTCGTAGAGCGCGACGAGCTGGCCGAGCACCGACGGCGTCAGCTCGCGTGCGAGGATCGTGGTCGTGGGGTGGTTGCCCTTGAACGTCTTGTGCGGCACCAGGTCCTCGGGCACCCCTTCGGCGCGCACCTCGTCCGGGGTCTTGCCGAAGGCCAGCGCCTGCGTCTGGGCGAAGAAATTGGCCATCAGCAGGTCGTGCTGGGCCTTGAGTTCACCGTTCAGCTCGGCGACGGGCTCGGCGAAGCCGATGAAGTCCGCCGGGATCAGCTTGGTGCCCTGGTGGATCAACTGGTAGTACGCGTGCTGCCCGTTGGTGCCCGGCGTGCCCCACACAATGGGCCCGGTCTGCCACTCCACCTCGCGTCCGTCCCGGCCGACGTACTTGCCGTTGGACTCCATGTCGAGCTGCTGCAGATAGGCCGTGAACTTCGACAGGTAGTGCGAGTACGGCAGGACGGCGTGCGACTGGGCGCCGTGGAAGTTGTTGTACCAGATGCCCAGCAGGCCCAGCAGCAGCGGCACATTGGACTCGGCGGGCGCCGTGCGGAAGTGCTCGTCGACGAGGCGGAAGCCGTCGAGCATCTCCCGGAAGCGGTCCGGGCCGATGGCGATCATCAGGGACAGGCCGATCGCGGAGTCGTAGGAGTACCGTCCCCCGACCCAGTCCCAGAACTCGAACATGTTGGCCGTGTCGATGCCGAACTCGGCGACCTTCTGCGCGTTGGTCGACAGCGCCACGAAGTGCTTCGCGACGGCCTCCGGGCCGGCCTTGAGCTCACTGAGCAGCCAGTTCCGCGCCGAGGCGGCGTTGGTGACCGTCTCGATGGTGGTGAACGTCTTGGAGGCGATGATGAACAGCGTCTCCGCCGCGTCCAGGTCGCGGGTGGCCTCGTGCAGGTCGGCGCCGTCCACATTGGACACGAAGCGGACCGTGAGATCGCGGTCGGTGTAGGAGCGCAGCACCTCGTACGCCATCGCGGGGCCGAGGTCGGAGCCGCCGATGCCGACGTTGATCACATTGCGGATCCGCCGGCCGGTGTGGCCGGTCCACTCGCCGGAGCGGACACGGTCGGCGAAGTCGGCCATCTTGTCCAGCACCGCGTGCACCTTCGGTACGACGTTCTCCCCGTCGACCTCGATCACCGCGTCCCGCGGGGCGCGCAGCGCGGTGTGCAGCACGGCCCGGTTCTCGGTGACGTTGATCTTCTCGCCGCGGAACATGGCGTCCCGCAGGGCGAACACATTCGTCGCGGCGGCCAGCTCCCGCAGCAGCCGCAGCGTCTCGTCGGTGATCAGGTGCTTGGAGTAGTCGACGTACAGATCGCCGACCTGGAGGGTGTACGCCTCGCCGCGCTCGGGGTGGGCGGCGAACAGATCCCGCAGATGGGTGTCGGCGAGCTCCTCCCGGTGCTTGGCCAGGGCGGTCCACTCGGGCCTCTGGTTGAGCCTGGTACGGCCGTCTGCGTTCATTCGGACTTTCAGCCTCTTTTCTCGCTGTCCTGCCCCGCTGCCGGTCCAACCTAGTTGATCAGCGAGCGGCATGGGTCGTCGTGACGCCGTCGTCCGGCGTACCCACCTTTACGTCCACCGCTCGCACGGGTGTCAGCGCGGCCACGGACAGGACGAAGAACCCGGCCGTGAGCAGGGCCGGAAGGTTCGGTCCCCACGCGGCGGCGACCGCCCCGCCGAGCACCGCCCCGAGCGGCGCCCCGGCCACGGAGAAGGTGCGGAAGGCCGCGCTGATCCGGCCCAGCATCCCGGCGGGGCTGCGCTGCTGCATCAGGGTGGTCGTGTTGACGTTCCACACCATGCCCATCAGCCCGAACACGGCCAGTGCGGCCACCGCCACGGGCAGACTGCGCACCACTCCCATCACCACCAGCGCGGCGGTCTGCACCGTCCCGGCCAGCAGCACGGTCCGCACCCGTCCCAGCCGGGCCACGATCCGGCCGCCCGCCACTCCCCCGGCCAGGCTGCCGGCCGTGTACGCCGTCAGCGCCGCCGCGTATCCCTTGGTTCCGGCGCCCAGCCAGCCGGTCACGAGGATCACCAGGGTGGCGATGAGGGCGCCCATCCCGACGTTGCACAGCGCGGTGGCCGCGCACAGCCCGCGCAGCACCCGGTCCCGTCCCAGGGCGCGCAGTCCCTCGGCCGTCTCACGCCGCAGCGTGCTGCCCGCCGGTCTCGGCGGCCGTTCGGGTCCCGGGATCCGCAGGGAGGCCACGAGCGCGGCGGCCGCCAGATAAGTGGCGGCGTTGGCGGCGAACGGGGCCGCGGCACCGGCGGTGAGCAGCAGCGGCACGGCCGGGCCGCCGAGCAGCCCGCCGGCCACGCGCTGTCCGGTCATCAGCCGGGCGTTGGCGCTGCCCAGTGCCTGCGGCTCCACCAGGGCGGGCAGCAGGGCCGTGGCCGCGTTGTCGAAGAGCGTCTGCAGAGTGGTCAGCGCGAAGGCCAGGGCGAGAAGCAGGCCGATCGAGGCGTGCCCGAGGGCCACGGCCACGGCGAAACCGCCGACCAGCAGGGCCCGTACCGTGTCCACCGCCCACATCGCGCGCCGCTGGTCCACCCGGTCGGCGACGGCGCCGCCGAGCAGCCCGAAGACGATCCAGGGCAGCTGGCCGCAGGCCGCGACGGAGGAGATGAGCAGCGGGTCGTCGGTCAGCGACACGGCGAGCAGCGGCAGCGCGGCCGTACGCAGCGCATCACCGAAGCCGGACAGCACGGCGGCGCTCCACAGCCGCCCGAATCCCCCGCGCCAGGCGGGCCCACCCGTGCCCGCGGTCCCGCCCGATGCCATGGCTCTCCCCTCGGCGATTCACCTGTGCGGCACACCGTAGGGGGCGGCACTGACAACCGGTCCGCGGCGGCCGGTCGCCCGAACGCACGACGATTCCGGCCCGTCCGCGAGCGGCACAGGCCGGAACCGGCTTCTGGAACTGCTCCTGGATCTAGATCTCGCCCCGCAGCTTGGCGAGCGCCTCGGCGAGGATCGCCTCGCCGTCCGCGTCGCTGCGCCGCTCGCGCACATAGGCGAGGTGCGTCTTGTAGGGCTCGGTGCGCGGCGGTGCCGGCGGATTGTCCCGGTCCTGACCGGCCGGGAAACCACAGCGCGGGCAGTCCCAGGTGTCGGGGATCTGCGCGTCGGTGGCGAAGCTCGGCTGAGTCTCGTGCCCGTTGGCGCACCAGAAGGAGACGCGCACACGCGGCGCGGACTCACCGCGCTCGGCCTCGCCCATCGGCCCCGCCCCGACCCGGCTTCCTCGGATCGCGTTGCCACTTGCCACGGTGTAACTCCCTGCGTAATGGTGCCGCGAAGCGAGTCGGCGTACCGCTTCGCTGCGAGCGCCTCAGTCTACGTAAGGCCCAACGCGCGTCCAGTGACTGGAGTTACAGCCCCCCGCACACAGACGCAGGCCCCATGATAAGACGCGCCCGGGAGCGCGTACCGACCATGGGACCTTACGTACGGATTCTGTGGGGCGGTTGTTCAGTTGCCCGTCTTCATCAGAATGCCGAGCACCACGATGCATGCCACCCACAGCAGCCCGACCGCCACGGTGATGCGGTCGAGGTTGCGCTCGGCGACCGAGGAGCCGCCGACGGAGGACTGGACGCCACCACCGAACATGTCGGAGAGGCCGCCGCCCTTCCCCTTGTGCATCAGCACCAGCAGCATCAGCAGCAGGCTGAAGAAGATCAGGAGGATCGAGAACACCAAAACCACGGCCGGACCAACTTCCCCGGATTCGGACGGACGACGGGGGCACGGCGGTCACCGTGCCCCCGCAAGAGTACGACGGATCGCCGCTGCCGCATACTCACGGCCCGGCTCACCGCCTCGCTCACTGCTCGTGAAAACGCACGATCCTGACGAACTCGTCCGCGTCCAGCGAGGCACCGCCGACCAGGGCGCCGTCGATGTCGGGCTGCGCCATGATCTCGGCGACGTTGCCCGACTTGACGGAGCCGCCGTACTGGATGCGGACCTGGTCGGCGACCTCCTGCGAGTACAGCTCGGCGATCTTGCCGCGGATGGCGGCGCAGACCTCCTGGGCGTCGTCGGCACCGCAGACCTTGCCGGTGCCGATGGCCCAGACGGGCTCGTAGGCGATCACGAGGTTCCCGGCCTGTCCGGCCGGGATGTCCTTCAGGCCGGCCTCGACCTGGGCGAGCGTGTGCGAGACGTGGTTGCCCTCCTCGCGGACCTCCAGTTCCTCGCCGACGCACAGGATCGGGGTCATGCCGTGCTTGTAGACGGCCTTGATCTTGGCGTTCACGAGCTCGTCGGTCTCGTTGTGGTACTGCCTGCGCTCGGAGTGCCCGACCAGGACGTAGGTGCACCGGAGCTTGGCCAGCATCGGACCGGAGACCTCGCCGGTGTAGGCGCCGGAGTCGTGCCGTGAGATGTCCTGGGCACCGTACTTGATCTTGAGTTCGTCGGCCTCGACCAGGGTCTGCACGGAGCGCAGATCGGTGAAGGGCGGCAGAACGGCGACCTCGACGGCCTCGTAGTCCTTGTCGGCCAGGGCGAAGGCGAGCTTCTGGACGTGCGTGAGAGCCTCGAGGTGGTTGAGGTTCATCTTCCAGTTGCCCGCCATCAGCGGCGTGCGCGTGCTCATGCGGTGTCAGTCCTCCAGTGCGGCGAGGCCGGGGAGCGTCTTGCCCTCGAGGTATTCGAGGGAGGCGCCGCCTCCGGTCGAGATGTGGCCGAATGCCGACTCGTCGAAGCCCAGCGTACGGACGGCCGCGGCGGAGTCGCCGCCGCCCACGACGGTGAAACCGCCGGAGTCGGCCAGGGCCTGGGCGACCGCCTTGGTGCCCTCGGCGAAGTCGGGGTGCTCGAAGACGCCCATCGGGCCGTTCCAGAAGACGGTGGCGGCGTCGGCGAGCTTCGAGGCGTACAGCTTGCGGGTCTCGGGGCCGATGTCCAGGCCCTCCTGGTCGGCCGGAATGGCGTCCACGGACACCGCGGTGGGGTGGGCCGGGGCCTTGGTCCTCAGATCCGGGAAGCCGGACGCGACCATCGTGTCCACGGGCAGGACCAGCTCGACGCCGGTCTTCTCGGCGCGCTCGATGTACTCCCTCACGGCCGGGAGCTGGTCCTCCTGCAGCAGGGACTTGCCGACCTCGTATCCCTGGGCCTTGAGGAAGGTGTACGCCATGCCGCCGCCGATGAGCAGCCGGTCGGCCTTGCCGAGCAGCCGGTCGATGACGGCGAGCTTGTCGGAGACCTTGGCACCGCCGAGCACGACGGCATAGGGCCGCCGGACGTCCTCGGTGAGCTTCTTCAGGACGCCGACCTCGGTGGCGATGAGGTGGCCGGCGTAGTGCGGCAGACGGGCCGGGAGGTCGTAGACGGAGGCGTGCTTGCGGTGCACGGCGCCGAAGCCGTCGCCGACGTAGACGTCCGCGAGCGCGGCGAGCCGGTCGGCGAACTCGCCGCGCTCGGTGTCGTCCTTGGAGGTCTCGCCGGGGTTGAAGCGCAGGTTCTCGATGACCGCGACCTGTCCGGGCCGAAGGCCGTCCACGACCCCGCGGGCGGCGGGGCCGACGGTGTCCTCGGCGAACGCCACCGGGGTGCCGAGGAGTTCGCCGAGCCGCTCGGCGGCGGGCCGCAGGGAGAACGCCGGGTCCGGGGCGCCCTTGGGGCGGCCCAGGTGGGAGGCCACGACCACCTTGGCGCCCGCGTCGGCGAGCGCCTTGACGGTGGGCAGTACGGCGCGGATGCGGCCGTCGTCGGTGATGACGCCGTCGGCCAGCGGCACATTGAGGTCGGCGCGGACGAAGACCCGCTTGCCGTCCACGCCTTCGGAGAGAAGTTCGTCGATCGTCTTCATGATTCGGACTCCTGGAAAGGGGCTCTTGATCGTACGAGGGCCGGCCGCCCGGCACGCGGGCCGGTCCGGTTCCCGCGGGCGGGTCCCGCCGTGCGTACGTGCGTCAGGGCCCGGGCGACGCGGCGTGCGCGCTGCCCGAGCCCTGATGTCACATCGACGTGCCCGCTCTGGCGATCAGAGCTGGTTGCCGACGAAGACCGTCAGGTCGACGAGACGGTTGGAGTAGCCCCACTCGTTGTCGTACCAGCCGACGACCTTCACCTGCTTGCCGTCCTGAACCATCGTCAGGGAGGAGTCGAAGGTGCAGGACGCCGGCGCGTTGACGATGTCGGAGGAGACGATCGGGTCCTCGGTGTACTCGAGGATGCCCTTCAGCTCGCCCTCGGCGGCCTTCTGGAAGGCGGCGTTGACCTCTTCCTTGGTGACCTCGCGGGAGAGCTCCACGACGAGGTCGGTGACGGAACCGGTGGGCACCGGGACGCGCATGGCGATGCCGTCCAGCTTGCCCTTGAGCTGCGGCAGCACCAGGGCGGTGGCCTTGGCGGCGCCGGTGGTGGTGGGAATGATGTTCTGCGCGGCGGCACGAGCGCGGCGCAGGTCCTTGTGCGGGAAGTCCAGGATGCGCTGGTCGTTCGTGTACGCGTGCACAGTGGTCATCAGGCCCTTGACGATGCCGAAGTTCTCGTCGAGGACCTTCGCCATCGGCGCCACGCAGTTGGTGGTGCAGGAGGCGTTGGAGATGACGTGGTGGTCGGCGGCGTCGTACGTCTCGTGGTTGACGCCCATGACGATGGTGACGTCCTCGTTCTTCGCCGGGGCGGAGATGATGACCTTCTTGGCGCCGCCGGCGAGGTGCTTCTCGGCGTCTTCCTTCTTGGTGAAGATGCCGGTGGACTCGATGACGATGTCGACCCCGAGCTCGCCCCACGGGATGTCGGCGGGGTTGCGCTCGGACAGCACCTTGATGGTGTGACCGTCGACGGTGATGGAGTCCTGGGTGTGCGTGACCTCCTGCTTGAGGCGGCCGAGGATGGTGTCGTACTTCAGCAGGTGAGCGGTGGTCGCGGTGTCACCCAGGTCGTTGACAGCCACGACCTCAATGTCTGCACCCTGCTCCAGCAGCGCGCGGAAGTAGTTACGGCCGATGCGGCCAAAACCATTGATGCCTACGCGGATCGTCACGAACCGATCTCCTCGTTGGTACGCCGGTTTCGACACCGGCGAGCTGTATGGGATGTCCCCGACCACCTCCGACCCTACCGCTCCGAGACCCCCTCGGTGACATCAAGGCGGCACAGTGTCCTATACCCGCCGGTAGCCTTGCGGCCCCTTCGGTTCGGGCGCCCGGATCATCCGGATTTCATGCGGTTTTCTCATACCAATTGCCCCTGTTGATCACTCATCCGCGCCCCCGCGGGCTCACTTGTGAAACCGGGCATTTCGGGCGCTCACAAGTCCGGCATATCCCCTGTCCGAGGGCTGCCGTCACCGGGGTGCCGACGGCCGCCGGCCGGTCGTCACAGCACCCCTCACCGCACCCCTCACCGCGCCTCTCGCAGCGCCCCGGGCGCACCGGCGGGACGCCTGCGGACAGGGGGACGGGGCGCGGCCCGCACCCGCCTCCCGGCCGGAGGCGGGTGCGGACACGGAGCGCGCGCAACGAGAACGCGGCCGGCCCCGGAGGGCAGGCCGCGTCCCGGTCCCACGGCGCCGGCCGGGTCAGCCGGCCAGGTTGTCCGCCAGGTCCTCCGTGAGGTTGGCCTCGGTGCCCGGGATGCCGAGGTCCGCGGCGCGCTTGTCCGCCATGGCGAGAAGACGGCGGATGCGGCCCGCGACCGCGTCCTTGGTCAGCGGGGGGTCGGCGAGAGCGCCGAGCTCCTCCAGGGACGCCTGCTTGTGCTCCATGCGCAGACGTCCCGCGGCGGCGAGGTGCTCGGGGACGTCGTCGCCGAGGATCTCCAGGGCGCGCTGCACCCGGGCCCCGGCCGCGACGGCCGCGCGGGCCGAGCGGCGCAGGTTGGCGTCGTCGAAGTTGGCGAGGCGGTTGGCCGTGGCACGGACCTCGCGGCGCATCCGCCGCTCCTCCCAGGCCAGCACGGACTCATGGGCGCCCAGACGGGTCAGCAGGGCGCCGATCGCGTCGCCGTCGCGGACGACGACCCGGTCGACGCCGCGCACCTCGCGGGCCTTCGCCCCGATGGACAGCCGGCGGGCGGCACCGACCAGGGCGAGTGCGGCCTCCGGGCCGGGGCAGGTCACCTCCAGGGAGGAGGACCGGCCCGGCTCGGTGAGCGAGCCATGGGCCAGGAACGCCCCGCGCCAGGCGGCCTCGGCGTCGCAGGTCGCCCCCGACACCACCTGCGGCGGCAGGCCGCGGATCGGGCGGCCCCGCCCGTCGACCAGCCCGGTCTGGCGGGCCAGTTGGTCACCGCCCGCGACGACGCGCACCACATAGCGCGAGCCGCGCCGCAGCCCGCCCGGCGCCATCACGATCAGCTCGGAGCTGTGGCCGAAGATCTCCAGGACGTCCCGTTTCAGACGCCGTGCCGCCATGGCGGTGTCCAGCTCCGCCTCGATCACGATGCGCCCACTGACCAGGTGAAGGCCGCCGGCGAACCGCAGAACGGCGGAGACCTCCGCCTTTCTGCAGCAGGTCCGGGTGACGGGTAGCCGGGAGATCTCGTCCTTCACCGCTGCCGTCATCGCCATGGGCCGATCCTTCCATGCATCCGAAAAATACGGTCGTACGCGGCGGCCAGCAGCTCCGGGTCGTGCCGCGGAGTTCCGTCCCTCCGGGCCACCGGCGCGAGTTCGACCGCGGCGCCCAGTCGCTCGGCGGCCTCGCTGAGCCCTTCGCGGTCGGGCACGGCGGCCTCGTCGGCCAGCACCACGTCCAGGGCGAGTTTAGGGGCGTGTCGTCCCAAAACCTCCAAATGACGCTGCGGGGAGAAGCCCTCGGTTTCCCCCGGTTGCGGCGCGAGGTTCAGCGACAGCACCCGCCGCGCCTTGGTCTCGGTGAGCGCGTCGCGCAGCTCCGGCACCAGCAGGTGCGGGATGACCGACGAGAACCAGGAGCCGGGCCCGAGCACCACCCAGTCCGCGTCCAGGACCGCCTCCACCGCCTCCGGCACGGCGGGCGGGTCGTTCGGCACGAGGTGCACGGACTGCACCTCCCCCGGGGTGAGCGCGACCGTGGCCTGCCCGCGGACGAGGCCGACCTCCTCGGGCCGCCGCGGATCGTGCCCCTTGACCAGTGCCTGCAGCTCCAGGGGCACGGCCGACATGGGCAGCACGCGCCCGTGGGCGCCCAGCAGCTTGCCCACCAGGTCCAGTGCCTGCACATGGTCGCCGAGCTGCTCCCACAGGGCGACGATCAGCAGATTGCCCACCGCGTGGTCGTGCAGATCGCCCTGCGAGGTGAAGCGGTGCTGGATGACCCGGGCCCAGGTCTGGCCCCACTCGTCGTCACCGCACAGCGCGGCCAGCGCCTTGCGCAGGTCGCCGGGCGGCAGCACCCCCAGTTCGTCGCGCAGGCGCCCGCTGGAGCCGCCGTCGTCGGCCACGGTGACGACGGCGGTCAGATCGCCGGTGATCCGGCGCAGTGCGGCGAGCGAGGCGGACAGACCCATGCCGCCGCCGAGGGCGACCACCTTGGGCTGGGTCCCGCGCCGGCGCGCCCGCGCGCCCCGGGCCTCCACGGTGCGCCCCGCGTGTGCACCGGTCGCCCGGCGCACCGCACGCCCCCCTGGTACCACCCGGCGCAGTCCGCTCAGCCGCGGAGTACCTCTTTTGTTCACTCGCGCCCCACGTCCCGGTGGACGACGACGGTCTCCACGTCCTCGGCCGCGAGCCGCGCGGCCAGCTTCTCGGCCATGGCCACCGAGCGGTGCTTGCCGCCCGTGCAGCCGATGGCGATGGTCACGTACCGCTTGCCCTCGCGGCGGTAGCCGGCCGCGATCAGCCGCAGCAGCTCGGAGTAGCGGTCGAGGAACTCCTTGGCGCCGGGCTGGTTGAAGACATACGTGGCGACCTCCTCGTTCAGCCCGGTGTACGGGCGCAGCTCGGGCACCCAGTGCGGGTTGGGCAGAAACCGCATGTCCGCGACCAGGTCGGCGTCGACCGGCAGGCCGTACTTGAAGCCGAACGACATCACCGTGGCCCGCAGCTCGGGCTCCTCCTCACCGGCGAACTGGGCGTCCATCTTGGCGCGCAGCTCGTGCACGTTGAGGCCGGAGGTGTCGATCACCAGGTCGGCGTCGCCGCGCAGCTCCCGCAGCAGTTCCCGCTCGGCGGCGATGCCGTCGACGATACGGCCGTCGCCCTGGAGCGGATGGGGGCGGCGCACCGACTCGAAGCGGCGCACCAGGGCCTCGTCGGAGGACTCCAGGAAGACGATCCGCCGTGTGACGTTCTTGGCGTCCAGGTCGGCCAGGGACTCGCGCAGGGCGTCGAAGAAGCGGCGGCCGCGGACGTCGACGACGACCGCGATACGGGCCACGTTGCCCTGCGAACGGGCGCCGAGCTCCACCATCGTGGTGATCAGCGCCGGTGGCAGGTTGTCGACGACGAACCAGCCGAGGTCCTCCAGGCACTTGGCGGCCGTGGACCGGCCGGCCCCGGACATGCCGGTGATGATCACCAGCTCGGGAATGGCCGTGTCGGGGAGACCGGCCGTGTCGATGCTCACCTGTTCTCCGTCTTCCTTGGCTTCCTGGGCTTCCTTGGCTTCCTGGGCCGCGTGCCGCTGCTCGGCACGGGTCTCCTCGTGGGTCTGATCCTTCTCGGCGTTCTGCCGTCGTGCCTCGTGCTCGGTCATGTCTCCTGCCCCCGTCGGTCGTCCGGGACGCCCGTGGTCGCGGGCTCCCTCGCGCCGCTCGCCCCCGCCTCGAGCGGCACTTCCTCCACGTCTTCCATGATCTCTCCCGTCGCCGTGTTGACGGCGGGGGCGGCCGGGGCCGCCTGGGCGAGGGCCGCGGCGATCGTCTCGGCCGTCTTGCGGCCTATGCCGGGTACCTCGCAGATCTGGTCGATTGTCGCGGACCGCAGCCGCTTCACCGAGCCGAAATGCTTGATCAGCGCCTGTTTGCGCGTCTCGCCCAGGCCGGGTACCTCGTCCAGGGGACCGGACCTCAGGCGCTTGGCCCGCCGGGTGCGCTGGTAGGCGATCGCGAACCGGTGGGCCTCGTCGCGCACCCGCTGCAGCAGGTACAGGCCCTCGCTGCTGCGGGGCAGGACCACCGGATCGTCCTCACCGGGCAGCCACACCTCCTCCAGGCGCTTGGCCAGCCCGCACACGGCGATGTCGTCGATGCCGAGCTCGTCCAGGGCCCGCTGGGCGGCGGCGACCTGGGGCCGGCCGCCGTCGACGACGACGAGCTGCGGCGGATAGGCGAAACGCCTGGGGCGTCCGTCGTCCTCGGTGAGCGCGCCCGGCGAGCCGTCGGCGCGGGCGCCCTCGCCGTCGGCCCACCCCCCGCTCCTCTCCTGCTCGGCGAGGTACCGCTTGAAGCGGCGGCTGATCACCTCGTGCATGGAGCGGACGTCGTCCTGGCCGGCGAAGCCCTTGATCCTGAAGCGGCGGTACTCGCTCTTGCGCTGCAGACCGTCCTCGAAGACGACCATGGAGGCCACCACGTCGTCGCCCTGGAGGTGGGAGATGTCGTAGCACTCGATCCGCAGAGGGGCGCTGTCCAGGCCGAGGGCCTCGGCGATCTCCTCCAGGGCACGTGAGCGCGTGGTCAGGTCCGAGGCACGTCTGGTCTTGTGCAGGGCGAGCGCCTGCCGGGCGTTGCGCCGCACGGTCTCCAGCAGGTCCTTCTTGTCGCCGCGCTGCGGGACCCGCAGCGAGACGTTCGCCCCGCGGCGGCCGGTGAGCCACTGCTGGACCGGCCCGGCCGGGTCGGGCAGGGCCGAGACCAGGACCTCCCTGGGTACGGCGTCCCCGCTCTCCTCGCCGTACAGCTGCTGCAGGGCGTGCTCGACGAGGGCGCCGGTGGTGACGTCCTCCACCTTGTCGGTCACCCAGCCGCGCTGGCCGCGCACACGCCCGCCGCGCACATGGAAGATCTGCACGGCGGCCTCCAGCTCGTCCTCCGCGACGGCGACGAGGTCGGCGTCGGTGGCGTCGGCGAGCACGACCGCGTTCTTCTCCATGGCCGTGCGCAGGGCCTCGATGTCGTCGCGCAGACGGGCGGCCCGCTCGTACTCCAGCGCCTCGGCCGCCTCGGTCATCTCCTTCTCCAGGCGGCGCAGGTGCGCGCCCGTGCGGCCGGCCATGAAGTCGCAGAACTCCTCGGCCAGCTTCCGGTGCTCCTCGGCGGAGATCCGGCCGACGCAGGGCGCGGAGCACTTGCCGATGTAGCCGAGCAGGCAGGGACGGCCGGTGCGGGCGGCGTTCTTGAAGACACCGGCCGAGCAGGTGCGCACCGGGAAGACGCGCAGCAGCAGGTCGACGGTGTCGCGGATGGCCCACGCGTGCGCGTACGGCCCGAAGTAGCGCACGCCCTTCTTCTTGTGGCCGCGCATCACCTGCGCCCGCGGGAACTCCTCGTTCATCGTCACCGCGAGATACGGATAGCTCTTGTCGTCGCGGTACTTGACGTTGAACCGGGGGGCGAACTCCTTGATCCAGGAGTACTCCAGCTGCAGCGCCTCGACCTCCGTGGACACCACGGTCCACTCCACGGACGCGGCCGTGGTGACCATGGTCCGGGTGCGCGGATGGAGGTTCGCCAGGTCCTGGAAGTAGTTCGCCAGGCGCTGGCGCAGACTCTTCGCCTTTCCGACGTAGATCACCCGGCGGTGCTCGTCACGGAATTTGTAGACCCCGGGAGAGTCCGGGATGTCTCCCGGTCTGGGGCGGTAGCTGGAGGGGTCGGCCATGTCTCACACCCTACTGTCGCGCGCCGGCACGGCGGTGGGCCTCCAGCTCCGTCCCCTTCCCGGCGCCTTCCGGCCCGCTTCGGGCGGGGTGCGCACATGGCCGGGAGTACGCGTCCGGCTGTCTGAAGTGTTGTCGGGACTTGATCCACACGCTTCAATGCGGGGGGAACTCGGGGCCGTCGACGGCGGCGCACGGAAGTGCGTACGGGGGCGTCTTCTGTTGTGCCCGCGCGCGGGGGTGGTGGCCCCGGGGGACCCGTGTGAACGGTCCCGACCAGCCGTCCGCACCCTCACAGAAAGGTCCGTGCATGGCGTACGCCCCGCAGCAGGCGGACACCACGGCCGCCGAACTGGACGCGGCCCTGCGCGGCGGCCCCTTCCATGTGGCGCTGCGCGCCGCGATCGCCGCCCGTGGACTGCCCCTGCAGCGCGTGCAGCACCACCTGTCGCGCTACGGGGTCAGGGTGGGGGTCACCAGTCTGAGCTACTGGCAGCAGGGCGCGCGGCGTCCGCAGCGGCCGGAGTCGCTGCGGGCCGTACGGGCCCTGGAGGAGATCCTGCGACTGCCGGACGAGTCGCTGATCCGGCTGCTGGCCGAGAGCGAGGAACGTCCGGGCCCCCGGCGGCCCGGTGCGCGCTCCTACCGTTCCCTCATGGAGGCGTCGGACGTGCTGCGCGGGCTGCTGGCCGAACTGGGCTGCCCGCACGGCAGCGGTCTGCACACCCTGGTCCACCACGAGCGGGTGCGGATCGGGGCGCGCCGGGAGCTGGCCGAGCGCGAGTCCCAGTACGTCGTGCGCGCGCACCGGGACGGTGTGGACCGCTTCGTGGCCGTCCACCACGGCGACCCGGGGTGCGTGCCGGGTCGGATGACCGTGCATGCCCTGGAGAACTGCCGTACGGGGCGGGTACGGCGGCACCACGGCACCGGGGTGCTGGTGGCCGAGCTGCTCTTCGACACCCGGCTGCGGGCCGGTGACACGTTCCTGTTCCGGTACCGCGTCGAGGACGGCACCGCCGGGGTGGCGCGCGAGTGCTTCCGGGAGTTCGACTCGGCCGGCGGGCAGTACGTCCTTCAGGTGCGGTTCGGCACCGACGCCCTGCCCGTGCGCTGCCACCGGTTCACCCAGGCCTCGGTGGTGGCCCCGCGCGGCGGCCGCCAGGAGCTGCCGGTGAGCGCGCGGCACCGCTCGGTCCACCTCGTGGAGGCGCGGGTGCGGTCGGGGATCGTGGGGATCGGCTGGGACTGGGAGTGAGCGGGCCGGGGACGGCGGCCCGCCGTCAGGCCTCGGGTCCGACGACGATCTTGCCGCCCTCCACCCGTACGGGCACCTCGGGCAGCGGGACGGAGGCCGGGGACCGCGTCACCTGCCCGGTGGTGGCGTCGAACTCGCTGCCGTGGCAGGGACAGATCAGCTTCGTCCCCTCGAGCTTGTTGATCACGCACTGCGCGTGCGTGCACAGCGCGCTGTACGCCTTCAGAGTGCCGTCGTCGCCCCGGCTGACCACCACTTTGTGGTCCCAGTAGAGCTTGGCGCCGCCCTTGGGTATCTCGCTCTCGGCGCCGAGGGTGACCGGTGCGGTGGGCGTGGGGGCAGAGTAGGAGCCGGTGCCGTCCGGTCCGCAGGCGGTGAGCCCGAGCGCGGCGACAGGGGTGAGGGCCGCTCCCCGAAGGACGGTACGGCGACTCGCGGCAGGACGGCCGGACATGAAAGTCCTCCACTGGTCGGAAAGCCGGACGGCTCGACGATACCCACCGGCCCGGCACCAGCAGGAACGGGGGGTGGGGGCCCTGTGCCGGCACATGGACCCGGCATTTACCTCCGGCGCGGAATGGGATAACTTCCCGCCCGAACTGCCGAAAGGAACCGACTCGTGATCGTTGTCGCCGGTGAAGCCCTGATCGACCTGGTACCGCGGGGCACGGGTGCCCTCGCGGATCTCAAACCGGCGCTCGGCGGCGGCCCGTACAACACGGCCGTCGCGCTCGGCCGCCTCGGTTCCCGTACCGCCTTCTGCTCCCGTCTGTCGTACGACGCCTTCGGTGAGGCACTGCTCGACGGGCTGCGGCGGGCCGGGGTGGACGTCTCGGGTGTGCAGCGCGGCAGCGAGCCGACCACGCTGGCGGTCGCCACGGTCGGCGCCGACGGCTCGGCCGGATACTCGTTCTACGTCGACGGCACCGCCGACCGCCTGTTCACCGCGCCCGCCGAGCTGCCCGCCGGGACCCGTGCGGTGTCCTTCGGCACCTGCTCACTGGTCCTGGAGCCGGGGGCGAGCGCGTACGAGGAGCTGATGCGGAAGGCGGCCGGGCAGGGCGTGTTCACCGCGCTGGACCCGAACATCCGGCCCGGTCTGATCGGGGACGCGGACGCCTACCGGGCGCGTTTCGCCGGCTGGCTGCCCTCGGTGTCGCTGCTGAAGCTGTCCGAGGAGGACGCACGGTGGCTGGGCGGCACCCCGCGCGAGTGGCTGGCCGCCGGGCCGTCGGCCGTGGTGATCACGCACGGGGGCGACGGGCTCACCGCCTACACCAAGGACGGCGAGTACTCCGTGCCGGGCGAGAAGGTCGAGGTCGTGGACACCATCGGCGCGGGCGACACCGTGAACGCGGCGCTGCTGCACGCCCTGTCCGTGCGCGACGCCCTCTCCCCGGAGGGCATGGCCAGGCTGGGTGCCTCGGGCTGGACGGGGCTGCTGCGGTTCGCGGCCCGCGCGGCGGCCGTCACCTGCTCGCGCGCGGGCGCGGAGCCGCCGTACGCGTCGGAGGTCGGCGAGCCGTAGGCAGCCCCCGGGCCGGCACGGCAGCCCCGTCCGGGCGGTGGCTCAGGCGCCGCGGGCCCGGGCCGCCCTCCGGGCGGCCGGAACCTTCCCGGCCGCCGTGCCGCCGCCGGCCCCGGGTGAGGACGCGGCGTCGCTGATGCTGTCCGGCCGCAGGATCTCGCGCAGGAACTTCCCGGTGTGGCTGGCGGGGACGCCGGCCACCTGCTCGGGCGTGCCCTCGGCGACGACCCGGCCGCCGCCGGCGCCGCCCTCCGGGCCCATGTCGATGATCCAGTCGGCGGTCTTGATCACGTCGAGGTTGTGCTCGATGACGATGACCGTGTTGCCCTTGTCGACCAGGCCGGACAGCACCTTGAGCAGCTTGTTGATGTCCTCGAAGTGCAGACCGGTGGTGGGCTCGTCCAGGACGTAGACGGTGCGGCCGGTGGAGCGGCGCTGCAGCTCGCTGGCGAGCTTCACACGCTGTGCCTCACCGCCGGACAGGGTGGTCGCGGACTGGCCGAGCCGGACGTAGCCGAGGCCGACGTCGTTGAGCGTCCTCAGGTGACGGGAGATCGCCGGGACGGCCTCGAAGAAGTGCAGGGCCTCCTCGATCGGCATGTTCAGCACATCGGCGATGGACTTGCCCTTGTAGTGGACCTCCAGGGTCTCCCGGTTGTACCGGGCGCCGTGGCAGACCTCGCACGGGACGTAGACGTCCGGGAGGAAGTTCATCTCGATCTTGATCGTGCCGTCGCCCGCGCAGTTCTCGCAGCGGCCGCCCTTGACGTTGAAGGAGAAGCGGCCGGGCAGGTAGCCGCGGACCTTCGCCTCGGTGGTCTCGGCGAACAGCCTGCGGATGTGGTCGAACACCCCGGTGTAGGTCGCCGGGTTGGACCGCGGGGTGCGGCCGATGGGCGACTGGTCGACGTGCACCACCTTGTCGACGAGGTCGTCGCCCTCCACCCGCGTGTGCCGGCCGGGCACGTTCCGCGCGCCGTTGAGCTCGCGGGCCAGGTGGGTGTAGAGGATGTCGTTGACCAGGGTGGACTTGCCGGAGCCGGAGACGCCGGTGACGGCCGTGAACACGCCCAGCGGGAAGGACACGTCGATGTCCTTGAGGTTGTTCTCGCGGGCGCCGCGCACGACGAGCTGCCGGGCGGGGTCGCGGGGACGCCGGACCTCGGGCACCGGGATGGACTTCCTGCCCGACAGGTACTGGCCGGTCTGCGACTCGGTGTTCGCCAGCAGCTCCTTCAGGGGGCCGCTGTGCACGACCCTGCCGCCGTGCTCGCCCGCTCCGGGGCCGATGTCGACGATCCAGTCGGCGGTCTTGATGGTGTCCTCGTCGTGCTCGACGACGATGAGCGTGTTGCCCATGTCGCGCAGCCGGACCAGAGTCTCGATCAGCCGGTGGTTGTCGCGCTGGTGCAGTCCGATGGACGGCTCGTCCAGGACGTACAGCACGCCGACGAGGCCGGAGCCAATCTGAGTGGCCAGGCGGATGCGCTGGGCCTCGCCGCCGGAGAGCGTGCCGGCCGCGCGGTTGAGGGAGAGGTAGTCCAGACCGACGTCGACCAGGAACCGCAGCCGCTCGTTGACCTCCTTGAGCACACGCTCGGCGATCTTCTTCTCCCGGGCGTCCAGCTTCAGCTCGCGCAGGAAGTCGGCGCAGTCGCTGATCGACATCGCGGAGATCTCGGCGATCGACTTGCCCATGAGCGTGACCGCGAGGACGGCCGGCTTCAGCCGTGTGCCCTTGCAGCCGGGGCAGGGCACCTCGCGCATGTAGCCCTCGAAGCGCTCGCGGCTCGTGTCGCTCTCGGCCTCGCTGTGGCGGCGCTTGACGAACGGTACGGCGCCCTCGAAGGGCGTGGTGTAGACGCGCTCGCGCCCGTACCGGTTGCGGTAGCGGACCTCGATCTGCGTCTTGTGCCCGTACAGCAGGGCCTTCTTGGCGCGCTGCGGCAGGCCCGCGAAGGGGATGTCGGTGCGGAAGCCGAGGGCGTCGGCGAGGGCGCCGATCAGCCGGCCGAAGTACTCCTTGGTGTGCCCGTGCGACCAGGGGTGGATGGCGCCCTCGTCGAGGGTCTTCTCCTCGTCGGGGACGATCAGCTCCGGGTCGACCTCCATGCGCGTGCCGATGCCGGTGCACTCGGGGCAGGCGCCGAAGGGCGAGTTGAAGGAGAAGGAGCGTGGCTCCAGCTCCTCGAAGGACAGGTCGTCGTACGGGCAGTACAGGTGCTCGGAGTACATGCGCTCGCGCTCGGGGTCGTCCTCGGGCAGGTCGACGAAGTCGAGCACGACCATGCCGCCCGAGAGGCCGAGCGCGGTCTCGACGGAGTCGGTCAGGCGGCGCTTGGCGCTGTCCTTCACGGTGAGGCGGTCGACGACCACCTCGATGGTGTGCTTCTCCTGCTTCTTCAGCGTGGGCGGGTGGGCGAGCTGGACGATCTCGCCGTCCACGCGCGCGCGGGAGTAGCCCTTGGCCTGGAGGTCGGCGAAGAGATCGACGAACTCGCCCTTGCGCTCGCGCACCAGCGGCGAGAGCACCTGGAAGCGGCTTCCCTCCGGCAGCTCCAGGACCTTGTCGACGATGGCCTGCGGCGACTGGCGGGAGATCGGGCGGCCGCACTCCGGGCAGTGCGGCTTGCCGATGCGGGCGTAGAGCAGGCGCAGGTAGTCGTAGACCTCGGTGATGGTGCCGACCGTCGAGCGCGGGTTGCGCGAGGTCGACTTCTGGTCGATGGAGACCGCCGGGGACAGGCCCTCGATGAAGTCGACGTCCGGCTTGTCCATCTGGCCGAGGAACTGGCGGGCGTACGAGGAGAGCGACTCCACGTAGCGCCGCTGGCCCTCGGCGAAGATGGTGTCGAAGGCCAGGGAGGACTTGCCCGATCCGGACAGGCCCGTGAAGACGATGAGCGAGTCCCGGGGCAGGTCGAGCGAGACGTTCTTCAGGTTGTGCTCACGTGCACCACGGACGATGAGACGGTCGGCCACGCCGGTCCGCACCTTTCTTGAGAGAAGTGACAGGGGCGGGGCCCCCGCGTTCCTCAGACTAGGGGGAGCCACTGACAACGCCGGGCGGGATTCCCGGATGCGCCCGGACATTCAACGATCCCGGATGCTCCAGCATGCCCGATGCCGCACCCGACTTTATAGGACGTGCATTCGATTTACGGGTACGGTTCGCCGTCTTCACCCGATGGTGTGACGCGGCTAAGGTCGGCGTCATGATTGATCACGTACGCGACCTGGCATCCGTACAGGACGCAACCGAGCGGCTGCTGACCGCGGTCGCCCTCCTGGACGACGCGGCTGTGACCGACCCCTCACGGCTGCCCGGCTGGACCCGGGGCCATGTCCTGGCCCATCTGGCCCGCAACGCGGACGCCCTGGTGAACGTGCTCGAGGGGCGCCCCATGTACGCCTCCGCCGAGGCCCGGGACGCCGACATCGAGCGGGGCGCCCCGCGTCCCCTTCAGGCGCAGCTCGCCGACGTGCGCGAGAGCGCGGCCCGGCTGCAGCGGGTGGCGGCCGAGCCCGCGGACTGGTCCCGCACCGTGGAGCTGCGCAACGGCGTCACCGACTCCGCCTCCCGGGTGCCGTTCCGGCGCTGGGTGGAGGTGGAGCTCCACCATGTGGACCTGGGGATCGGCTACGAGCTGGAGGACCTGCCGGACGAGTTCGTCGAGCGGGAGATCGAGTTCCTGGCCCAGCGGTTCACCGGGCACCCGGAGGTGCCGTACACCCGGCTGACGGACGGCACCCGCACCTGGGAGACCGGCCGGAAGGCGGAGAAGCCCGCCGTCACCGTCACAGGGGGACGGGCGGACCTGCTCGGCTGGCTCGCGGGGCGCCGCGACGGATCCGCCCTGAAGGTGACGGACGGCGCGCTGCCGGCCCTGCCCCCGCTGTAGCCGCGCACTCGCTCCGGCGGCCTTGCCCGCCGCTGCAGCCGCGCACGCCCCCGGGCCGCTCCCGCTATAGGCTGACGACCATGACGTACAGCGGAGAGGTGACGGTCGGCGGCCCGGCGGACGTGCGCGAGCTGAAGGACCTGATGATCACCAAGATCGCGGTCGGTCCGATGGACAACAACGCCTATCTGCTGCGCTGCCGCGCCACGGACGAGCAGCTGCTGATCGACGCGGCGAACGACGCGCACACCCTGCTCGGCATGATCGGCGACGACGGCATCGCCTCGGTCGTCACCACGCACCGGCACGCGGACCACTGGCAGGCACTGGCGGAGGTCGTGGAGGCCACGGGCGCACGCACCCATGCGGGCCGGGAGGACGCCGAGGGCATCCCCGTACCGACCGACGTCCTCGTCGACGACGGCGACACGATCCGGGTGGGGCAGGTGGAGCTGACCGCGCGTCGCCTCGTCGGTCACACCCCGGGCTCGATCGTGCTGATCTACGACGACCCGCACGGGCATCCGCATGTGTTCACCGGGGACTGCCTCTTCCCCGGCGGGGTGGGGAACACCCACAACGACCCGAAGGCGTTCGCGAGCCTCATCCACGACGTCGAGACGAAGATCTTCGACGTGCTCCCGGACGAGACGTGGGTGTACCCGGGCCACGGCAAGGACACCACGCTGGGCGCGGAACGCCCGCACCTTCCGGAGTGGCACGAGCGCGGCTGGTGAGCCGGCACACGGACGCCCCGCGCCCCGGCTCTCTTCGCATGCCTCCGGCCGCTCGCTCCGGTGCGCGGTCTACGCGTCCGCCCGCCCCGCGCCGACCAGGGCCGCCACCCGCTCCACCGCGAAGGCGTACCCCTGCACCCCGCACCCGGCGATGACGCCGTCGGCGCGCAGCGAGACATAGGAGTGGTGCCGGAACGGCTCGCGCTGGTGGACGTTGGAGATGTGGACCTCCACCACCGGCATCCCGTCGCAGGTGTTGAGGGCATCCAGGATCGCCACGGAGGTGTGCGAGTAGGCGGCGGGGTTGATGACGATTCCGCAGTGGTTCTGCCGGGCCTCGTGGATCCAGTCGACCAGTTCCCCCTCGTGGTTGGACTGGCGGAAGTCGACCGTGCCGCCGTGCGCGGCCGCCGTCCTGGCGCACAGCGCCTCCACGTCCGCGAGGGTGTCGGAGCCGTAGATCTCCGGCTGGCGCTGCCCCAGGAGGTTCAGATTGGGCCCGTTGAGAACCATGATGGGCGCGGTCGCGAGGGTGCGGGTGGAGCGGCTCATGTCGGGCCTCCGGTGAGATCGACGCTTCATCGGAGATCTATCACGGAGCAGCGAGGGCGCGGGGGCTCAGGGGGTGACCGCCAGTTCCAGATAGGCGGCCAGCAGCACCAGATGGACACCGCCCTGCAGAGGGGTGGCCCGGCCCGGGACCACGGTGAGGGTGCCGACGATGAGGGTCAGGGCGAGCAGCACCATGTGCGTGGCGCTGAGGCCCAGGATCAGCGATCCGGGCAGCCAGATCGACGCGATCGCCACCGTGGGGATGGTGAGGCCGATACTGGCCATCGCCGAGCCGAGCCCGAGATTGAGGCTGATCTGCACCCTGTCGCGGCGGGCGGCGCGCAGCGCGGCGATCGTCTCCGGCAGCAGGATGAGCATCGCGATGAGCACACCCACCACGGAGTGCGGCATTCCGGCGGTCTGGATGGCGCCTTCGATGGCGGGCGACACGCCCTTGGCCAGTCCGACGACACCCACGAGCGCCATGCAGAGCAGGAACAGGCTGGCGAAGGCGACCCGGGTGGTGGGCCGTTCGATGTGGTCCTCGCCGTCGATGACCTCGCCCTGACGGGTCAGAGGGAGGAAGTACGAGCGGTGGCGCACGGTCTGGGTCGCGACGAACAGGCAGTAGAGCACCAGGGAGGCCAGCGCGGCGAAGATGAGCTGGGCCGGGGAGTACTCCGGTCCGGGCTTGCTGGTGGTGAAGGTCGGCAGCACCAGGCAGAGGGTGGCCAGGGTGGCGACCGTCGCGAGGGCCGCGCCGGAGCCCTCGGGGTTGAAGACGGCGACTCTGTGCCGCAGTGAGCCCACGAGCAGGCTCAGACCGACGATGCCGTTGACGGTGATCATCACCGCGGCGAACACGGTGTCGCGGGCGAGCGTGGCGCTCTTGGGACCGCCGTCCAGCATCAGGGTCACGATGAGCGCGACCTCGATGACCGTGACGGCGACCGCGAGGATGAGGGACCCGAAGGGTTCACCGACCCGGTGGGCCACCACTTCGGCGTGATGCACGGCGGCCAGGACCGAGCCCGCGAGGACCACCGTCACCAGTGCGACGCCCCAGCCCGGCAGAGAACGCTGCCAGGTGAAGACCAGGAGGACCACCGCGAGCACCGGCACGATGATCGTCCACGCCCCGGTGAGGGCTTTGAGCCGCGTGATCACGGTTCGATCCTCGCAGGGCTCCGGGTCCTTCGCATGCTCGATGAGCACTCGTGCGTCGTCCTGGTGATCAAGCATTCACACGGTCCTTCGCGTCGTGGTTCTCGGACACCTCCTCCGCCTCGGCCCGCTTCCTGGAGGCGATCAGGCTGGTGACCGTGGTGACGGCCAGAACGCCGCAGATCACGCTCAAGGAGACCGGGATGCCGATCTCCGGAACGCCGGCGCCGGACTCGTGCAGCGCGTGCAGCGTCAGTTTGACGCCGATGAAGCCGAGGATCACCGACAGTCCGTAGGACAGGTGGACCAGCTTCTTCAGCAGGCCGCCCATCAGGAAGTACAGCTGCCTGAGCCCCATCAGGGCGAAGGCGTTGGCGGTGAAGACGATGTACGGGTCCTGAGTGAGGCCGAAGATCGCGGGAATGGAGTCGAGGGCGAACAGAATGTCGGTCGTGCCGATGGCCAGCATCACGACCAGCATGGGCGTCATCACACGCTTGCCGTTCTGCTGGATCCACAGCCTGGTTCCGTGATAGCGGTCGGCCACGCCGAAGCGGCGCTCGGCCGCCTTGAGCAGCTTGCTCTCCTCGAATTCGTCCTCGCCGTCCTTCTTGGAACGGGCCTCCTGGACGAGCTTCCAGGCGGTCCAGATCAGGAAGGCCCCGAAGAGGTAGAACACCCACGAGAAGTTCGCGATGATCGCGGCTCCGGCGGCGATGAAGACGGCCCTCAGCACCAGGGCGATGAGGATGCCGGCCAGCAGCACCCGCTGCTGGTACCTCGACGGCACGGCGAACTTCGCCATGATCAGGACGAAGACGAAGAGGTTGTCGACGCTCAGCGACTTCTCGGTGATGAAGCCCGCGAAGAACTCGCCCGCCGGGCGTCCTCCGGCGAAGAAGAGCAGGCCGAGGCCGAAGAGACAGGCCAGGGCGACCCAGACGAAGGTCCAGATGCCGGCTTCCTTGACCGACACGTCATGGGGCCTGCGGCCGACGAGGAAGTCGACCAGGATCAGGGCGGCCAGACCCATGACGGTCAGGGCCCACAGGGTGAGAGAAATTTCCACGGTGCCTCCGGCAGGTGCGTCGCTTGCAAATAACTGGCGTCCTACTGCCGGAGGTCTCTTCCACCCGTGCGGCCGGGCGCGCAAGGCGCCGGGACCCAGCGGGCCGACGCCCCGGGATCCGCTCGGATCCGTACTGACGGGGACGTCGCTACAGACAGGGAATACTCCCCTCCGTACGAAGAAACCGTAACCGATCCACCAAAGAAAGGTAAAGACGTAGGGCGGAAAAGCCTCAGAACCCCAGCTCAGAAGGCTTTACCGTTCCTTGGTCATCTTGCGTCACGGTCAACGGTTCCCGTCACGGCAGGCGGCACCGACCTGGGTGAGCACCAGGAAGAGCACCCGGCTGCCCCGCGGCACCACCGGCGGCTCGTACGTCCAGGCGTGCCCGACCCAGGGGTCGGCGAGGTGGTCGTCGGGCACCGGGGTCAATCGCAACAGGGAACGCCACAGCGGGTCGAGCAAAGGGCCGTAGGCGGCGGCGTCCTCGCGGTCGGCGACCATCATCAGGTGGACGCCCACGGCCGGGCCCTCGTCGGCGAGATAGCGCAGCCGGGTCACGGCGCGGTCGTCGAATCCGTGCGGGAAGTCGTTGACGATCAGCAGCTGCTCGGAGGTGTCGAAGCCGGGCGGCAGCGCATCGAAGGCACCCCCGCGCACGGCCATCTGCATCAGGTCGACCCGCCGGGTGAGCCGGCCCAGGACGTCCGCGACCCCGGCGGGGCCGGCCGCGGGCGGTCCCGCGAGCACCCCCGCCTGCACCAGGGGCGCGAGCGCCTGCGCTCCGGTTCCGGCCGGGTCGACCACATGGACACCGAACTCGCCGGGCGGGTGGACGGCGAGCAGCCGGGCCGCGTGGGCCACGGCCGTCTCCATCGCCAGACGGCGCCTTTCGTCCTTGTCCGCGACGTCCGTGAAGTCCGCGGCGTCCGCGAACCCCGGGAACTCCGGGAACTCCGGGAACGAGCCGTCGGACACCGACGGCCGACGGCCGCTGTCGATCCACAGTCCGCGCTGCAACGGCAGCCGGACCAGCAGGGGGATGCGCAGGGACGGGTTCTCCGGCAGATACAGGTCCCCGAGGCGTACGGCCATCGGCCTCTGCGCCGGCACCCGGTAGCCGTGCCAGACCGGGTTGTCCCAGCGCGCGTACGCCGGTGGCAGCGCCGGTTCGACGACCTCGGACTCGGCGGCGAGCTGGGCCAGGTCGCGGTCGAGGACCGCCCTGGCCTGGTCGACGAGCTGCGTGTACCGGGCACGGGCCGCCTCCCGGGCGGCCTCGGCCCGCCCGTCGGCACGGCTGCGCGGGTCGGCCAGCGCCTGGTCGATCTCCTTCTCCAGCCGTGACTCGGCGAAGTCCACGGCACTGCGATAGGCGGCCGTGGTCCGGGCCAGGTCCTCGAACATGCCCCACACCTGGTTGTAGAGCCGTTCCTCCATGGACCACCCGTTCGCGTCCCCGGCAACGGGCTGCGCGGGCGCGGCCGGCGGCGGCGCGGTCTGCCGTCGTGGATGGCGGTAGTCGATCGGACCTCCTGTGGAAGCCGGGGTGGCCGGGGCACCGGAGCCGTCCGGCCGGGCCGACTGGGCCGGCTGGGCCGGCTGGGTCGACTGGGTCGACTGGGCCGGCTGGGAGGCTCCGTGGCCCGGGGAGGCCACCGGGCCGGTCCGTTCCGGGCCCACGGCCGGTGCCGGGGACTGGCGGAGAGGAGTGCCGTCCGCCGTGCGCGGAGCAACGGCCGGCCGGTCCGGACTCATGCCCTGGGCCGGCGTCCGGCGGGAAGGAACGCCGGGCCGTGTGCGTGAAGGAGGAGGCGCCACGGAACGGGCCAGGCCCCGGGCCACCGCCTCCTCCACGGCGGCCGCCAGACGGTGGGGCTCGGACAGGTGCCGGTCGGCGAGGAGGTCGGGCAGGCCGCCGGCGTAGCCCTGGCCCACCGCGCGTACTTTCCAGGCGCCCTGCCGGCGGTAGAGCTCCAGGGCGATCACGGCGGACTCCGTGTCCAGGCCGATGATCGTGTAGCTGGCGAGTTCGGTGCCGTCCAGGGCCGTGACGGCGACGAAGGGGGCGGGAACCGCGCCGAAGCGGGTCGGACCGCCGCCCGCGACGGGCAGGACGAGCAGGATCTCGACGCGGTGCACCGCCTCGGGCAGGGCGGCCAGGTCGACGGCGAGCCGGTGGTGGGCGGCGGCCTGACGGGAGACCTCCAGGCCGGGCAGCGCGGGGGCGCCGGGGTGGGCCACCCACTCGGCGCCCCGCACCCTGCCGCCGGTGTCGCTGAGCGTGGCCGCGGCCACGACCGGGCTGCCGGCCGAGATCCGGATCTCCAGGCGGGCTTCGGAAAGCGCGTGGTTCTGTCCCCGCACCAGCTCGGCCGTCATCGCCTTCGCCCCCCGGTGTCGTGTGCTTACAGATGCGGCAGGATGACCGGGATCAGATCCTGGAAGGTCCGGCCGTTGGCGGGAATGCCGAGAGCCGTCATCGTCCAGGCGCCGCCCACGCGGTGCACCTTCGCCATGATCTGGGCGGTGTAGTTGCCCCCGCCCGCGAGGGTGTAGCGGGCGAGCTCCTGGCCGTTGGTCTCGTCGACCAGGCGGCAGAAGGCGTTCTGCACCTCCTGGAACGTCTGGCCCGTGAAGGAGTTCACGGTGAAGACGATCTGGTCGATGTGGACCGGTACACGCTGCAGGTCCACGAGGATCGCCTCGTCGTCGCCGCCCTGGCCGGCGCCGCCGACCAGGTTGTCGCCGGTGTGCCGCACCGAGCCGTCGTCGCTCACCAGGTGCCGGAAGAAGACGACGTCGACGGGCTGCTTGTCGGCGAACAGCACGGCGGAGGCGTCGAGGTCGATCTCGCGTGTGCGCGAGCCGAACAGGCCGCGGCGAGGCGCCGCCTGCCAGCCGAGTCCCATGCGGACCGCGGTCAGGCTGCCCCCGTCACCCTTCTGCAGACTGATGGCCTGACCCTTGGTCAAGTTGACGGTCACGGCTGCTTCCCCTCTCGAACGGCTCCCCTGGCGCCGCGGGTCCTGCGGCTTCCCGGGAAGCCTATGCACAGGCGCGGACGCCGTCGCACGCCGATCCGCGTTTTGTGGCGGTCTTGCAACACAGCGCATCCGGTCCGCGCCCCTGCGGCACCTCCGTCACCGCACGACGCGTGGTCAGGCCAGGCCCGCCTCCTGCATCTGGCGCAGTTCCTTCTTCATCTCCGCGACCTCGTCCCGCAGCCGGGCCGCGATCTCGAACTGCAGATCGGCCGCGGCGGCACGCATCCGCGCCGTCATCTCCTCGATCTGCTCGGCGAGTTCGGCCGCCGGCCGGTCGGTGGGCACCTTCTCCTTCGCCTTGCCCCGGGCGGACGCGGCCGGCCCGGCGGCGCCCTTCGCTCCCTTCCCCTTTCCGGTTCCCTTTCCGGCGGATGCCGGTACGGGAGTCCTCGTGCCCCTGCCGTCCTTCTTGCCCTTGCGGTATCCGGTGCCGAGCAGCTGCTCGGTGTCGATCTCCTCGCGGGCGATCTGCGCGACGATGTCGTTGATCTTCTTGCGCAGCGGCTGCGGGTCGATGCCGTGGGCCTTGTTGTACGCGATCTGCTTCTCCCGGCGGCGGTTGGTCTCCTCGATGGCCTTCTCCATCGCCGGGGTGATCTTGTCGGCGTACATGTGGACCTCGCCGGAGACATTGCGCGCGGCGCGGCCGATGGTCTGGATGAGCGAGGTGCCCGAGCGCAGGAAGCCCTCCTTGTCGGCGTCGAGGATCGCCACCAGGGACACCTCGGGCAGGTCCAGGCCCTCGCGCAGCAGGTTGATGCCGACCAGGACGTCGTACTCGCCGCTGCGCAGTTCGCGCAGCAGCTCGACCCGGCGCAGGGTGTCGACGTCGCTGTGCAGATAGCGCACCTGGATGCCGAGTTCCTGGAAGTAGTCGGTCAGGTCCTCGGCCATCTTCTTGGTGAGCGTGGTGACCAGGACCCGTTCGTCCTTCTCCACGCGCTTGCGGATCTCGTGCACCAGGTCGTCGATCTGTCCCTCGGTGGGCTTGACGACGACCTGGGGGTCGACCAGGCCGGTGGGACGGATGATCTGCTCGACCTGGCCGCGGGAACGCGACAGCTCGTACGGCCCGGGGGTCGCCGACAGGTACACCGTCTGGCCGATGCGCTCCTGGAACTCCTCCCACTTCAGCGGCCGGTTGTCCAGGGCGGAGGGAAGCCGGAAGCCGTGTTCGACGAGGGTGCGCTTGCGGGAGGCGTCGCCCTCGTACATCGCGCCGATCTGGGGGACGGTGACATGCGACTCGTCGATGACGAGCAGGAAGTCCTCGGGGAAGTAGTCCAGCAGCGTGTGGGGCGGGGTGCCCGGCGCGCGGCCGTCGAAGTGCAGCGAGTAGTTCTCCACACCGGAGCAGGTGCCGATCTGGCGGAGCATCTCGATGTCGTACGTGGTGCGCATGCGCAGCCGCTGGGCCTCCAGCAGCTTGCCCTGCCTCTCCAGCTCGGCCAGGCGCTCGGCCAGCTCCTTCTCGATGCCGTTGATCGCCCGCTCCATGCGTTCGGGGCCGGCGATGTAGTGCGAGGCCGGGAAGACGTAGAGCTGCTGCTCGTCGCTGACGATCTCGCCGGTGACCGGGTGGAGCGTGGACAGCGCCTCGATCTCGTCGCCGAACATCTCGATGCGGACGGCCAGCTCCTCGTAGACCGGGAAGATCTCGACGGTGTCGCCGCGCACCCGGAAGGTGCCGCGGGTGAAGGACACGTCGTTGCGCGTGTACTGGATGTCCACGAAGCGGCGCAGCAGTTCGTCCCGGTCGATCTCCTCGCCGACCCGGAGCGGGACCATGCGGTCCACGTACTCCTGCGGGGTGCCCAGGCCGTAGATGCAGGAGACGGAGGCGACCACGACGACGTCGCGGCGGGTGAGCAGCGCGTTGGTCGCGGAATGGCGCAGTCGCTCGACCTCCTCGTTGATCGAGGAGTCCTTCTCGATGTAGGTGTCCGACTGGGGGACGTAGGCCTCGGGCTGGTAGTAGTCGTAGTACGAGACGAAGTACTCGACCGCGTTGTGCGGCAGGAGTTCGCGGAACTCGTTGGCCAGCTGGGCGGCCAGGGTCTTGTTGGGCGCCATGACGAGGGTCGGGCGCTGGAGCTTCTCGATCATCCACGCGGTGGTGGCGGACTTGCCGGTGCCGGTGGCGCCGAGCAGGACGACGTCCTTCTCGCCCGCCTGGATGCGCCGGACGAGTTCGTCGATGGCCTGTGGCTGGTCGCCGCTGGGCTGGTAGGGGCTGACGACCTCGAAGGGTGCCACCGTGCGTTCGATGTGAGAGACGGGCCGCATGGCATCCACCGTACGACCCCCCGCTGACAACGGGCGCCGGTCAGCGGTTCTGCGGTGTGCGGAAGCGTTCCCGGGCCGGACCGCGGCGCGGGGCGCGGGCCGGGACACGGCGGCTGCGGGACAGCGGACGGCGGGCGGTGTGAAAGACGTGCTCGCCGGCCGGGACGCCCGGCTTGCGCTCGGCGGGGATCCGGGCGGGCCCGCCCGCGGCCGTCCGGTGGCCAAGCAGGACGACGGCGCCGGCGAGCAGCAGGAAGGAGAGCGGGCCGGCCAGCATCGGCCCGAGCAGGGCGGCCGGTGACTCACCGGCGACGGAGGTGCCGCCGGTGCCGTGCAGGTGGACGCTGACGGCGGCCATGCCGGTGTAGTGCATGCCGCTGACGGCGAGGCCCATGACCAGGCTCGCGCCGACGGTCCACAGCGGTCCCCTGCCCTGTCCGGCCGCCCAGAGGGCGGTGGTGGCGGCGACGACGCCGATGACGACGGAGGCGGCGACGGTGAGGGTGTCGTACTCCAGGGTGCCGTTGAGCCGCATCGCCACCATGCCCAGGTAGTGCATGGTGGCGATGCCCAGACCGGTGATCGTGCCCCCGGTGAACAGCGCGGAGCCGGTCGCCCCCCGGTAGCCGACGATGAAGATCCCCACACCCACCATGGCGACGGCCGCGGCCAGGCTCGTGTACGTCGCCGTCCGGTCGTAGTGGACGGGTGTCTCCTCGACGGTGAAGCCGATCATCGCCACGAAGTGCGCGGTCCATATGCCGGAGCCGGTGGCCGCCGAGGCCAGGGCGAGCCAGCCAGGACGCCAGGAGCCCGCGACCAGCAGGGCACGGGTGGTGCAGTGCAGGCCGAGAGCTCCGCCCAGGCAGGCCATGAGGCAGGCCACCACCGGGGTGACGAGCCCGTAGCTGAATCCGTCGACCGTGCCGTGCATGTGCGGATGCCCTTCCGCCTTCCCGCGTCCCGGAATGCCTTGATACGCCCCCGTCCAGGACCGCCGCGCGGTCAGGGCTGACGCGAGAGTACGACTCCCCCGGACCGGCCGAACGGTTCTGCGGCAAAGAAACACGGCCTCGCCGCAGATGTGTGCCAACGGTGGGCACACAGAAGTCAACCGCATGCACACACGTCCTCCACGTCGCCCCGCGTGTCGTCCCGTGTGTCGTCCTGCGGGTTCTCCGTACGTTCGGGTCTCGTTGACTTTCCGCTGCCACTCTGGTGCTGTCAGTGATTCCCCGTCGCGAGGAGTACGCATGCGCATGCGTGCAGTTGCCGCCCTGGCCACCGCACTGGCGGGGGCCGTCCTGCTGTTGCCCGCATCCGGGGCACAGGCCGCCGGACCCCGTGAACTGTCTCCTGTGGTCGTCGCTCACCGGGGTGCCTCCGCCTACGCCCCGGAGAACACCCTGCCCGCCGTCGACAAGGCCGCCGCGCTCGGCATCTCCTGGGTGGAGAACGACGTGCAGCGCACCAAGGACGGCCGGCTCGTGGTGATCCACGACGACAGCCTGGAGCGGACGACCAACGTCGAGGAGGTCTTTCCCGACCGGGCGCCGTGGAAGGTGAAGGACTTCACCGCCGCGGAGATCGCCCGCCTGGACGCGGGCAGCTGGTTCTCCCCCGCGTACGCGGGCACGCGCGTGCCGACGCTGGAGCAGTATCTGCGCCGGGTCGAGCGCAACCACCAGAAGCTGCTGCTGGAGATCAAGAGCCCCGAGCTGTATCCGGGCATCGAGCAGCAGATCCTGAAGCAGCTGGCCAACGACGGCTGGCTCGACCGGCAACACCTGGCGGACCGGCTGATCGTGCAGAGCTTCAGCGCGGACAGCCTGCGGATCGTGCACGAGCTGAAGCCCGCCGTCACCACCGGCTTCCTCGGCCGTCCGGCCGAGGCGGACCTGAAGCGGTACGCGGCCTTCGCGGACCTGATCAACCCGTCCCACGGCACGCTCTCCGCGGACTACGTGAAGGCCGTCCACGCCCTCACCGGACCGCACGGCAAGCCGCTGAAGGTCTTCACCTGGACGGTGAACGACGCCGCCCGTGCCCGGACCGTCGCCGGGTACGGCGTGGACGGAATCATCACGGACAAGCCGGACGTGGTGCGGGAGGCAGTCGGCGGGTCATGAGCGTCCCCGCCAGGGAATCGTGAGCGTCCCGTGCCCGCCGCCGCGGAAGCGGGCCCGGGACAGCGGGGGCGTTGTCGGTGACGGGCCGTACTGTCGTCCCATGGACAGCCACGAGCGCAGCGAACAGGTCGTGTGGGCCGTCGTCGACACCGGCATCGGCCCCCTGTTGCTGGCCGCGACCCGCAAGGGCCTGGTCAATGTCGTCTTCCACGCCACCAAAGCGGTACGGGACCGGGCCCTGACCCGGCTGGCGTCCCGGCTGGGCGGGGAGCCGGTCGAGGAGCCCGGCTCCCCGCTGCTCGCGGAGCCGATACGCCAGATCCGGGCGTACCTCGCGGGCGAGCGGCGCGACTTCGCACTGCCGCTGGACTGGTCGCTGATCTCGGGCTTCAACCGGCAGGTGCTGCGCGAACTCGCGGCGACCGTGCCGTACGGCACGGTCGTCGGGTACGGCGAGCTCGCCGAGCGGGTCGGGCAGCCGGGTGCCGCGCAGGCGGTGGGCGCGGCGATGGGCTCCAATCCGCTGCCGGTGGTGGTGCCGTGCCACCGGGTGGTCGAGAGCGACGGGGGCATCGGCGGATTCGGGGGCGGCCTGGAGACCAAGCGGAGGCTGCTCGCGCTGGAGGGAGTGCTGCCCGAGCCGCTGTTCTGACGGCGCCCCCGCGCGCCTGCTCGCCCGGTTTCCGGAACCTGCGGACCGCCAGGGGCGGAAAGACCAGGATCAGCACCGCCGGCCGCACTCCCGTCATCAGCAGCGTTGTGCCGTCGTCGAGGGCGCCGCGCCGGGGGTGGAGGCGGCGCACCGGGCCGGGATGCGCCGCATCGCCGTTCCCGCCGACGGGACGGACGTCATGTCATTCGCCGCCGCGGACCCGGTCTTCGCCGAGGAGGTGGAGCACCTCCGTGGCCGAGACGGCCTGACGGTCTGTGCGTGGGTCCTCGGTGGGTCCAGCCCCTCTCACCGGGACATGTCACTGGCGATTGAATCGATCCAAAACCGTCCTCCAGAGCCGCCTCCGGCAGAAGGCGTCGAACCGCCCGGCACCTCGCGCGGCAGGCCGCCGAAGGACCCGGGGGCATCACCGCGGAACCCGCGGGCCGACGGCCGGTCACCTCGGTGCCGGCGTGGCGGCTGCTCACCTCGGTCAGGATGTCTCCGCAGGTGAGAGCCGGTTTGTCGCCGCGAACGGCATCAGGGGCGCGGCCAGGTGTCCGCACGCCGGGACATGCCCGGACCGTCCGGTCGGCCGTCGGACGGACGCGGGAGCCGGGCGGGCCCAGGTTTTTTCGCGCAGCACCCCTTGACGACCCGGGAGTACCACATTTAGATCGCTCCAACGCAGATTTAGACCGATCTAAAAGATCGGTTGCGAGGGAGTGAACGTCACATGGTCGACCGCTTCACCTATGTGGTCGTGGGTGCCGGGGCCGCCGGGTGCGTGGTGGCGAACCGGCTGAGCGCGAACCCCGATCACCGGGTACTTCTCCTGGAGGCCGGCCCGGCGGACCGGTCTCCGCTGATCCACATGCCGGTCGGCTTCACCAAGCTCACCAGTCCGAAGGTCAACTGGCGCTTCGAGACGGTCCCCCAGCGCCATCTCGACGGCCGCTCGATGTACTACCCGCAGGGCAGGACGCTGGGCGGCAGCACCTCGATCAACGCCATGATCTACATCCGGGGCCACCGGCTGGACTACGACGAGTGGCGCGATCTGGGCAACAAGGGCTGGGGATACCAGGACGTCCTGCCGTACTTCAAGAAGTCGGAGGCCAACGAGCGGCTCGCGGACGGCTTCCACGGCACCTCGGGGCCGATGAGCGTCGTCGAGCAGCTCATGCACAATCCCCTGACCAAGGCGTTCGTCCGCGCGGGCCAGGAAATGGGCCTTCCCTACAACCACGACTTCAACGGCGCCGAGCAGGACGGTGTCGGCTACTACGACGTCACCCAGCGCAACGCCCGGCGGGAGAGCGCCGCCACCGCCTTCCTGCGGCCGGCCCGGCGGCGCCCCAACCTCACCGTGGTCACGGAGGCGTTGGCCACCCGGGTGGTGGTGAAGCACGGCCGTGCGGTGGGCGTGACGTACCTGCGGGGCGGGAAGGAGCACACCGCCTGTGCCGAGGGCGAGGTGATCCTCAGCGGCGGTGCCGTCAACTCGCCCCGGCTGCTCCTGCTGTCCGGCATCGGGCCGGGCGAGGAACTGAGCCGGCTCGGCATCCCCGTGGTCCACGACCTCAAGGGCGTGGGGAAGAACCTGCAGGACCACATGGACGTCTACATCACGGCAAAGACGGCCCCCGTCAGCTACAACCAGGAGGACCGCTGGGACCGCGCCCTGTGGCACGGGCTGCAGTACCTGCTGTTCCGCACCGGTCCGGTCACGGCGTGCGTGGCAGAGGCGGGCGCCTTCCTGCGCAGCAGCGAGAAGGTGCGCTCGCCCGACATCCAGATCCACTGCCTGCCGGCGTACGTCGTCGACCACGGCCGGCAGCGCATCAAGGGCCACGGGGTCACGATCAACACCTGCAACCTGCGCCCGCGCAGCATCGGAGAGGTGACGCTGCGCTCGGCCGATCCGCTCGTCCCGCCCGCCATCGACCCCAACTTCCTCGCCGACCCGTACGACTGGGAGATCTCGATGGCGGCTTTCGAGAAGGGACGCGAGCTGCTGGCCACCTCCGCCTTCGCGCCGCTGATCAGGCGTGAGCACATGCCCGGCGCCCGGGTGCGCACCAAGCAGGAGATCCGCGCCTACATCAAGCAGTGGTCCAAGACCGACTACCACCCCGTGGGCACCTGCAAGATGGGCAGCGACGACATGGCCGTGGTGGACACGGACCTGCGTGTGCACGGGCTTCAGGGGCTGCGTGTGATCGACGCCTCCATCATGCCGACGCTGATCAGCGGCAACACCCAGGCCCCGTCCATCATGATCGGCGAGAAGGGTGCCGCGCACGTACTGGGCGAGGCATGAAAGCCGGTCAGGTCGACGAAAGTGGCGGGGAGATGGGCAAGAGCAGAGTCACGCTGGCGGACGTGGCGGCGGACGCGAAGGTCTCGCGCGCGACCGTGTCGCTGGTGCTGAGGGACAGTCCGCTGGTCGCGGAGTCGACCCGGGCGCGCGTGCGCGCGTCGATGGACCGGCTCGGGTACGTCTACCACCGCGGCGCCGCGAGCCTGCGCAGCCGCCGCTCGCACACCGTGGGACTGCTCGTCACCGACGTCTCCAACCCCTTCTTCGCCGAACTGACCGTCGGCGTGGAGGCGGCCCTCGCGGACGCGGGCATCGTCGTCCTGCTCGGCCACAACTACGAGTCGACGGCCAAGCAGGCCGACCTGACGCGGGTGATGCAGGAGTACGGCGCGGACGGCCTGCTGATCACCCCGGCGCGCAACACCACCGCCGCGGACCTGCGTCCCCTGGTGACGGCCCGGGTCCCGCACCTGCTGGTCGTGCGCTACGTCGACGGCCACCCCGCCCCGTACGTGGGGGCCGACAACGTGGTGGGCGCCCGCGCCGCCACCGAGCACCTGCTGGAGCACGGAGCGCGCAGGGTCGCCTTCCTCGGCGGGCCCGAGGGCTCCTCGGCACGGTACGACCGGGAGCGCGGCGTGCGGGAGGCGCTGGCCGCCCGGCGGCGCACGCTCCCGGCGGGCAGGTCGGTGCCCAGCCCCGCGACCCGGCAGGGCGGATACGACGCGGCACTCGCCGTGCTGAGCCGCAAGAACCGCCCCGACGCCATCGTGTGCTACAGCGACGTCGTCACCTTCGGCGTCCTCCTCGCCTGTGAGGAGCTCGGGCTCCGCGTCGGCGAGGACGTCCGGGTCACCGGCTTCGACGACATCGCGGAGTCGGCCCTGCAGCACCCGGCACTCACCACCGTGGCCATCAGACCTCGCGAACTGGGCGAACGTGCCGCCCGGTTGCTCATCAGACGCATAGAGCGCCCGGACGGCCCCGTGGAGAGCGACGTGAGCGTGCCCCGGCTCGTGGTGCGCGCCTCCTGCGGCTGCCGCCCCGAGAAACACTGTGCGAAGGAGTCTCAATGACTGAGTCAAGCCGCTTGCGTGACCGGCGGGGCGGAGGTGAAGACCCCATGAACAGGCCCTTGAGGTGGGTCCTGATCGGAGCGAGCGACATCGCCGCCACGCGGATGATTCCCGCGATGCGGGCGCTCGGGCAGGATCCGGTGGCCGTCTTCAGCAGCAGCCCCGAACGCGGGCGGCAGTTCGCCGAGCGGCATCAGGTGCCGGTGGCGGCGGGCACGCTCGAGGAGGCCCTGTCGGTGCCGGCGGACGCGGTGTACATCAGCACCACCAACGAACTGCACCGCGACCAGGCCGTCGCCGCCGCGGCGGCGGGCCGGCACGTGCTGTGCGAGAAGCCGCTGGCGATGACCCTGGACGACGCCGCGGACATCGTGCGCGCCGCGCGCGCCGCCGGGGTGGTGCTCGGCACCAACCACCACCTGCGCGCCTCACCTGTTGTTAGAACGATCCAAAAGCTGGTGGCGGCCGGAGACATCGGCCGGCCCCTGGCGGTCCGGGTCCACCACGCCGTCGAGCTTCCCCAGCGGTTGCGCGGCTGGCGGCTGGAGAACCCCGCCGCCGGCGGCGGGGTCGTCCTCGACATCACCGTCCACGACGCCGACGCCCTGCGGTTCGTCCTCGGCCGTGAGGTGCTCGACGTGACCGCGACCGCCGTCAACCAGGGGCTGGCCGCACCCGGTGTCGAGGACGCCGCCATGGCGGTCCTGCGTCTTGAGGGCGACGTCCTCGGCTTCACCCACGACGCGTTCACCGTTCCGCACGCCGGTACGGCCCTGGAGGTGCACGGCACCGACGCCTCGGTGTTCGCCACCGACGCGATGACCCAGGACCCCGACGGCGAGGTGGTGCTCCGCCGGGGCGGCACCGGCACGCCCGTCGACGTCGGCCCCCGCGACGACCTCTACGTCACCGGCCTGCGGGCCTTCGCCGACGCCGTCCACGGCGACGGCACGCCGCTGGCCACGGGCACCGACGGATTCGCGTCCCTCGCCGTCGCCCTCGCCGTCCGCGACGCGCTGCGCACCGGCGCCCGCGCCCCTGTGACACCTGTGAGCACCCTGGAGGAAGAGGCGTCGTGACACGCAAACCAGTGATCAGCGCGGCGGAGGCGGCCGCTCTCGTGCCGGACGGCGCGGTGGTGTCGGTCAGTTCCTCCAGCGGGCTCGGCTGCCCCGACGCCGTGCTGCGTGCCATCGGCGAGCGGTTCGGCGCGACCGGCGCCCCGCGGGGACTGACCGCTCTGCACCCCATCGCCGCCGGCGACATGTACGGCATCAAGGGCATCGACCACCTCGCCCAACCCGGCCTGCTGAAGCGGGTGTTCGCCGGCTCCTACCCGAGCGGGCCGTCGTCCCTGGAGCCGCCGCTGATCCGCAAGCTGATCGAGGCCGGAGAGGTCGAGGCGTACAACCTGCCCTCGGGCGTGCTGTTCCAGATGCACCGCAGCGCCGCGACCGGCCAGCCCGGCGTCCTGACCACCGTCGGTCTGGACACCTTCGTCGACCCGCGCCGCGAGGGCGGACGGATGAACGCGGTCACACCGCAGTTCGTGCGGGTCGAGCACTTCGACGGACGCGAATGGCTGTTCTATCCGGCCATCGGCGTGGACGTGGCCGTCATCCGGGCCACCACCGCGGACGAGAACGGCAACCTCACCATGGAGGACGAGGGTTCCCCCCTCGGCGCCCTCGACCAGGCGCTGGCCGCCCGGGCGCGCGGCGGCCTGGTCATCGCACAGGTCAAGCGCATCGCCGAGGCGGGCTCCCTGCCGGCGCAGCAGGTGCGCGTCCCCGGCATCCTCGTCGACCGCATCGTCGTCGACCCCGAGCAGATGCAGACCACCCAGACCCCGTTCGACCCGGCCCTGGCCGGTGCGCTGCGCCGCCCGCTGACGGAGGTGGAGCCCGCCGCGTTCGGGCTGGAGAAGGTGATCGCGCGGCGCGCCGCCATGGAGCTCACCCGGGGCGCCGTGGTCAACCTGGGCTTCGGCATATCGGCCCTCGTCCCGAGGATCCTGCTGGAGGAGGGCTGCCACCACGACGTCACCTGGGTCATCGAGCAGGGCGCGATCGGCGGCTTCCCGCTCACCGGCTTCGCCTTCGGGTGCGCGCTGAACCCCGAGGCGATCCTCCCCTCCGCGGACCAGTTCACGTTTCTGCAGAGCGGGGCGTTCGACACCGCGATGCTGTCCTTCCTGGAGATCGACGCCGAGGGCAACGTCAACGTCTCCGCGCTGCCCGGACGCTCCCACATCACCGCCGGTGTGGGCGGCTTCGCCGACATCACCGCCAACGCCCGCCACCTGGTCTTCAGCGGACGCTTCACCGCCGGACGCGGCGACCTCGCGATCGAGGACGGCGAGCTGCGCATCCGCCGGGACGGCACCGCGGCCAAGTTCGTCGGCGCCGTCCAGCAGGTCACCTTCAGCGGCAGACGGGCGGTGGCCGAGGGCCGGCGCGTCACCGTCGTGACCGAGCGGTGCGTGCTGAGGCTCCTGTCCGAAGGACTGACCGTCACCGAGATCGCCCCCGGGGTCGACGTCCAGCGGGACGTGGTGGAACGCGCGGACTTCCCGCTGCGGATCAGTCCCCGGCTCACCGTCATGGACGCCCGGCTGTTCCGCCCCGAGCCGGTCTCGCTCGACCTGGCCGCGGGAGGCCGCCGTGAGTGACACCCGCACCGCCTCGTCCACGGGCGCCGTCCGGCTGGAACGTCACGGCGACACGGCCGTGATCCGGCTGGCACGGCCCGAGAAGCTCAACGCCCTGACCCCGGCGATGCTCGAGCAGCTGGCCGGGCACACGGAGACCGTCCACGCCGACGAGACGATTCGCGTGGTCCTGGTCGCCGCGGAAGGGGACCGCGCCTTCTGCGCGGGAGCCGACCTCGGGGCCTTCGCGGACCACGACGCGCTGGCCGTGTGGCGGCACTGGGTGCACACCGGTCACGAGGCCTTCCGCCGGCTGGCGGGCCTGCGGCAGCCGACCATCGCGGTGCTCCAGGCCGGTGCCTTCGGCGGCGGCCTGGAGCTGGCCCTGGCCTGCGACCTGCGCGTCGCCGCGGACACCGCACGCCTCGGCCTGCCGGAGGTCGGCATCGGCACCCTGCCCGGATGGGGCGGCACGGCGCGCCTCACCGCCCTCGTCGGCCCGGCCCGGGCCAAGCGGATGATCCTCACCGGGGACCTCGTCGACGCGGCCACGGCCCTGCACTGGGGCCTGGTCGACGAGGTCGCGCCGGCCGACGGGGTGCGGGAGGCCGCCGAGCGCCTCGCCGCCGCCGTCGCCCGCCGCGGTCCCGTCGCGGTGCAGCTCGCCAAGCAGGTGCTCAACCATGCGACACCGTCCAGCGCCGAGGCGTTCGAAGCCCTCGCCGGGGCGCTGTCCGCCGCCACCGACGACCGCGCCGAGGGCCTGGCCGCCTTCCGCGAACGGCGCACTCCCCGGTTCCTCGGCCGATGACCCCCTGGAGACCCCTGCCATGACCACCACCGACACCACCGAGCCGCGCCGCCATTGCCTGCTCATCGGCGGCGAGCACGTCCACGCGTCCGACGGACGGCGGTTCACCCGTACCAGCCCCGCCCACGACCGCGTCGTCGGCGAGTACGCCGAAGCCGGCCCCCAGGAGATCGACCTGGCCGTGGAAACCGCCCGCAAGGCGTTCGATGACGGCCGCTGGCGCGACCTGCCCGGCATGGAGCGCGCCCGCCTCCTGCGGCGCGTCGCCGCCCTCGTGGAGGAACACGCCGAGGAACTGGCCCGTGTGGAGGCGCTGGAGAGCGGCAAGCCCATCGCCCAGGCACGCGGCGAGGTCGCCACCACCGCCGAGCTGTGGTACTACGCGGCCACCCTGGCCCAGCACGCCTACGGCGACGCCCACAACGCCCTCGGCGGCGACTACCTGGGCCTGGCCCTGCGGGAACCGGTCGGCGTCGTCGGCATCATCACCCCCTGGAACTTCCCCCTGCTCATCGTCAGCCAGAAGCTGCCCTTCGCGCTCGCCGTCGGCTGCACGGCGGTGGTCAAGCCCAGTCAGCTCACCCCGGGCACCACCCTCGTCCTCGGCGACCTGGTGACCGAGGCCGGCATCCCGGCCGGCGTGGTCAACGTCGTCACCGGCAAGGGGGACGCCGGGGCCCGGCTGAGCGAGCACCCGCTCGTGGACATGGTCTCCTTCACCGGTTCCACTCAGGTGGGCAAGAAGGTCATGGCCGCCGCGGCCCGCACCCTCAAGCGCGTGGAGCTGGAACTCGGCGGCAAGAACCCGCAGGTCGTCTTCCCCGACGCCGATCTCGACGCCGCCGTCGACGCCGTGGTCTTCGGCGTGCTGTTCAACCAGGGCGAGTGCTGCAACTCCGGAAGCAGGCTGCTGGTGCACCACGACATCGCCGACGAGTTCGTCGCGCGTGTGGTGGAGCACGCCCGGCGGGTCGTGGTCGGAGACCCCCTCGACGAGACCACCAAGGTCGGTGCCATCGCCAGCGACGAACAGCTGCGGGTCATCGAACGGCTCGTCGGCGAAGGCATCGATGCGGGCGCCGAGCTGCTGCTCGGCGGACACCGCCTCGACACCCCCACCGGCCGGTTCTACGCCCCGACCGTCTTCGACCGCGTCACCGCGGACATGTCGATCGCGACGACGGAGATCTTCGGGCCGGTGCTGTCCGTCCTGCGTTTCGGTTCCCTCGACGAAGCCGTCTCGATCACCAACTCCACCCCCTACGGCCTGTCGTCGGCGGTGTGGACACGGGACGTCGACACCGCCCTGGCCTACGCACGCCGCAGCCGGGCCGGCACGGTCTGGGTCAACTGCTTCATGGACGGCTTCCCCGAGATCAGTTTCGGGGGGTACGGCGAGAGCGGCATCGGCCGCGAACTCGGACGACACGCCATCGACGCCTTCACCGAGCTGAAGAGCGTGGTGGTGCACACCGGCCCACGGCGCATCCGGTGGGTCCCGGCGGAAGGAGCGCACTGACCATGACGGAGACCATCGCATCCGCCGCGGGGGGCCTGCATCCGCCCGCCTCGCTGCGCGCCGCGGCCGAACGCGCCCTCGGCGTCGCCCAGGAGAAGGTGGACCGGCTGGTCACCGCGCACGGCGACTACTTCCCCCTCTACACCGAGCGCGGCCGGTGGCACCACGACAAGGAGCCCTGGACCAACTGGTGCGAGGGATTCCTCGGCGGCCAGATGTGGATCTTCGCCGAGGTCACCGGCGATCCGCTGTGGCGGCGCCGGGCCGAGCACTACTCCTTGCTGGTGGAGCCCCGCAAGCACGACCGGACCGTGCACGACCTCGGGTTCGTCTTCTGGCCCACCTGGAAGCGGTGGTACGACCTGACCGGCGACCCGTCCAGGAACGACGTCGTGGTGACCGCCGGGCGCACCATGGGCCTGCGCTACAACCCGGCGGGACGGTACCTGCGGTCCTTCCTCGCCCCCGACAGCCTGTTCATCGACATCATGATGAACGTCGGCATCGTCTTCCACGCCGCACAGCACAGCGGGGACGACGCCCTGCTGGACATCGCCCACCAGCACTGCCGCACCACCCGGCGCCATCTGGTCCGCGGCGACGGCAGCACCGCGCACGAGGGTGTGTTCGACCTGGAGACCGGCGAGTTCCTGCGGCAGAGCACCCAGCAGGGCTGGCGTTCCGACTCCTGCTGGGCCCGCGGCCAGACCTGGGCGCTGTACGGATTCGGCACCTGCTACGCCCTCACCGGCGAGCGCGACTACCTGGACACCGCGATCGCCTGCGCCGATCACTACCTCGCGCGCACCGGCGACCGGCTCGTCCCGCCGAACGACTGGGACGAACCCGACCCCCGTCTGCCCTACGAGTCCTCCGCCGCCGCGATCGCGGCCAGCGGGCTGATCCAGCTGGCGGAGCTGGTGGAGCCGGTGGACGGCGAGCGGGCGGCACGCTACCGCGGTCACGCGTTCGCCGCACTGGAGCGGCTGTGCCAGGAGGACTTCCTGGCCTCGGACGACCCGTCCTGGGAGGGCGTGCTCAAGCACGGCTCCTACCACGAGTCCAAGGGACTCGGTGTCGATGAGAGCGTCATGTGGGGCGACTACTTCTTCACCGAGGCGCTCCACAAGATCCTCGGCGGCCCCCTGACCGCCGTGAGCGGCCCCCGGCCGACTGCCTGATCGTTTCTTCACACAGGGCCGCGGACGCTTCACCGGCCACCGCCACGGCCGTGGCCGGCCCGTCCGTCCCCCTCTTCTCCCCCGCCTGTCCTCTTCCTTTTTCCTATCCGGATCCCGTCTTTCCCCCTATCCGGGCCTCGTCCCTCCCCTGCCCTTGTCCGGGTCCTCGCCCAGCCGTCCGCCACCGCGGTCGCCCCACATCCCCCCTCCTCCCCCCTCCTCCCCACTCCCAACCGCTGCCCCCAGCCCCTGTACACACAAGGAGTCCCACGCCATGAGGAAAACAGCCCTCTGGGCCGCGGCGCTGACCGCCGTGGCCGCCCTGACCGCCTCCGCCTGCGGCGGTGGACCGGCCGCCGGCGGCCAGAAGGCCGACCAGGTGGAGGTCTTCTCCTGGTGGACCTCCGGTTCCGAGGCCGCCGCCCTCGACGCCCTGATCGACAACTTCAAGAAGGCCAACCCCGGTGTGACGGTGCGCAACGCGGCGGTCTCCGGCGGCGGCGGGTCCAACGCCCAGCAGGTCCTGCAGACCCGGCTGGTCGGCGGCAACCCGCCCGACACCTGGCAGACCCACCCCGGCAAGGCGATGAGCGAGATCCTCGACAACGGCCTGGCCCTCGACCTCACCGACGTCTACGCCGCCCACAAGTGGAACTCCGTCATGCCGAAGCCGCTCATCGAGGCGATGAGCCGGGACGGCAAGGTCTACGGCGTCCTCACCGGCGTCCACCGCGGCAACGTCCTGTGGTTCAACAAGAAGGTCCTCGCCGAGGCCGGGGTCAGCGTCGGCGACCGCCTCAGCCGGCAGGAGTTCGACCGCGCGCTGGACAGGCTCCGCGCCAAGGGCAGGACACCGCTGTGCCTGGGCGACAAGGACATCTTCGCCTCCGCCGAGGTCCTGGAGAACGTCCTCGTCGGCCGCCTGGGCGCCACCGGCTGGCAGCGGCTGGTCAGCGGCGAGACCCACTGGTCCGACCCGAAGGTCCGCGCCGCGGTGAAGGAGTACACGAAGCTGCTCGACCGGGTCAACGACGACCACTCCGCCCTGACCTGGGACCAGGCCGTGAAGCGGATGGCCGACGGCGGCTGCGGCTTCAACACCATGGGCGACTGGGCGTACGGCGAGCTGCTCAAGAACGGCAAGCGCGACGGCGAGGACTTCGGGTACGTGGCCTTCCCCGGCTCGGAGGACGTCTTCGTCACCGTCGGCGACGTCTTCGTGGCCTCGGCGAGCGGCAAGAACGCCGATCTGGTGAAGAAGTGGATCGCCTCGGTCGGCAGCAAGGACAGCCAGCTGGCCTTCAACAAGGCGAAGGGCTCCACCCCCGTGCGCACCGACGTCGACGTGTCGTCCCTGGGCGCCTATCAGCAGGCAGCCGCCCAGGACTTCCGGAACAGGACGCTGGTCAGCACGCTGGTCCACGGCGAGGCCACGTCGCCGGGCTTCCAGCAGGCCTTCTTCGACGCCGTCAACCAGCTCAACTCGAACAAGGACGTCGACGCATTCGTCAAGGCCCTCGACGCCGCCGCGCGGAAGTGACGAGATCTCCCCGCAACAGGGTGGCCTCGGCCCGTCCGGCCGAGGCCACCCGGCCACCGAACCACCAGCGACAGAAGAGTCCACCATGACCCACACCGGTACGGTCCCGGCGCGACCGCTCGCCCGCACCGGCCGCCTCAGGAACCACGGGCGCTGGGCCCGGCTGCGCCACACCTGGCTCGGCCCCGCGCTCGTCGCGCCGAGCTTCCTCCTGCTGGCCGTCTTCGTCTACGGCTTCATCGGCTTCACCGTCTTCATCTCCCTGACCCAGCGGTGGAATCCCTTCAACCGCGTCACCGACCTGCGCAGTGACCTTCTGGGCAACTACGCGGACCTGTTCTCCACCCCCCGCTTCCAGGCGGACCTGCGCAACACGGTCGTCTTCACCGTGCTGTTCCTCCTCGCCTCCGTCGCCATCGGGCTGGTCCTGGCCGTCCTGGTGCACCACGTCGTCCTCGGCCGGGCCTTCTTCCGCAGCGTCTTCCTCTTCCCCTACGCCCTGTCGTTCATCGTCACCGGGGTGGTGTGGCGGTGGATCTTCACCCCGCAGACCGGCGCCAATCTGCTGCTGAAGGCGACCGGCATCTCCGGCGCCTACGCCTCCCTCACCGGCAAGCCGCTGCAGCCCGACTGGATCACCGACCGCCGCGTCGTCGGGGAACTCAACGGTGTCCTGGAGGCGGTCATCCCGGGCGGCACCTATCTGCACACCCAGGTGGGCATCCCCCTGGCCCTCATCCCCGTCGTGATCGCCGCCGCATGGCAGCTCGGCGGGTTCGCGATGGCCATGTACCTCGCGGGCCTGGCCGCCATCCCCGACGAGGTCCGGGAGGCGGCCCTGATGGACGGTGCCGGCCCTCTCCAGACCTACCGCAAGGTGATCCTGCCGATGCTGCGGCCGGTCACCCTGACCACTCTGGTCATCCTCGGGCACGTCAGCCTGAAGATCTTCGACCTGGTGTACGCGATGGCGGGCAGCGGGGTCGGCTTCAGCACCGACGTCCCCGGCATCTTCGTCTACGAGCAGATGTTCCGCGCCCTGCACTACAGCGCCGGTGCCGCGGCGAGCGTCGTGATGCTGCTGCTGGTGTGCGCGGTCGTCGTGCCCTATCTCGTCCGCACCTACGCCCGAGAGGACTCCTGACATGGGCGCCGTCACCCAGCTTCCGACTCCTGTCGCGGCCGGGCCGTCCGGCACCTCGACCCCCGCGGCGCCCGGTGCCCGGACACGGCCCCGGCGCCTGCCCCGCACCCGTGGCCAGTGGGCCGCCGTCGCGGTCCTGACCGTGTGCACGCTGACGTTTCTGCTGCCCGTCTACGTGATGGTCTCCGCCGGCCTGAAATCCCCCGCGCAGGCCGATGTCTCCACCATGTGGCAGCTGCCGTCCCCGATCAGCCTCGACGGCTACCGCGAGGCCTGGTCCCGGCTGTCCGGCAACTTCGCCAACAGCCTGCTGATGGTGGTGCCCGCGACCGTCATCTCCTCACTGGTCGGTGCCCTCAACGGGTTCGCCCTGTCCAAGGTGCGCTTCCCGAAGGCCAATCTGGTCTTCACCATCATGCTCCTGGGCATGTTCATCCCGTACCAGGCCGTGCTGATCCCGCTGGTGACGTTCCTGCAGCAGGTCGGCCTGTACGGCACCCTTGCCGGGCTCACGCTCGTCCACGTCGTCTACGGCATCCCCATCGCCACCCTCATCTTCCGCAACTACTACGCCGCGGTGCCGCAGGCCATCGTCGAGGCGGCGTCCATCGACGGTGCCGGTGTGCTGCAGACGTTCCGGCGGGTGATGCTGCCGCTGTCGCTGCCCGGGTTCGTCGTCGCCGGCATCTTCCAGTTCACCAACATCTGGAACGACTTCGTCTTCGGCATCGTCGTCGTTCCCGACCCGGCGAGCCAGCCGGTGACCGTGGCGCTGAACAACCTCTCCGGCACCCAGTCCGTGAACTGGAACGTCGTGATGGCGGGCGCGGTCGTCGCGGCCGTCCCGACCGCACTGATCTACCTGCTGCTCGGCAAGTACTTCATCCGCGGTCTGACGGCCGGATCGGTCAAATGAGCGGTCACATGAGCGCCGCCGGCCCGTGGGCCCCTTCCGCCTCCCCGGCCGCCGCCGTGCGGGCGATCCATGCACCCCGTGAAGGACGTGAAGGAAAGGTGCTGCCATGAACGAGATCCTGGACGAGCTGGCCCGGCATCGTGTCGTGGCCGTCCTGCGCGCCCCCGACGCCGGCCGCTTCCCGGCCACCGCGCGCGCCCTGGCGGCCGGCGGTGTCACCTGCGTCGAGGTGACGATGACGTCCCGGGGCGCCCTGGAGAGCGTCGCCGCCCTGCGGGAACAGGGCCTCGTCGTGGGCGTCGGCAGCGTCACCTCATCCGGCCAGGCGGCGGACGCCTGCGCGGCGGGCGCCGCGTTCGTCGTCACCCCCGCCCGGGTCGAGGGCGTCGTCGACCGCTGCGCCCCGCACGAGGTCCCCGTGGTGATGGGCACCCTGACCCCTTCGGAGATGCTCGCGGCCGTGCAGGAGGGCGCGGCGGCCGTCAAGGTCTTCCCGGCCGCCGCCTTCGGCCCGGACTACCTGCGGCAGATACGGGCCCCGCTGCCGCGGCTGCGGCTGATGCCGACCGGCGGCATCACTGTCGCCACGGCCGCCGGCTATCTGCGGGCCGGTGCCTTCGCCGTCGGACTCGGCACCCCGCTCGTCGGCGACGCCGACACCCCTCTCGACGAGATCACCAGGCGGGCCGAGGCACTCGTCCGCTCCTGCGCCGAGCCGGAGCACCCCGCACTCCCCGGCCTGCCCGGCCGTCCGCACGAAGGCAGACACATATGAGCAACCGCCCACCGCGCCCACTGGTCACGCTGGGCGAGACGATGGGACTCCTCACCACGACCGGCGAGGGTCCCCTGCGCCACCAGCGCGTTCTGGAACTGGGAACCGGCGGGGCCGAGTCCAACGTCGCCATAGGGGCGGCGCGGCTGGGAGTCCCGGCCGCGTGGATCGGCCGCGTGGGCGACGACGAGATCGGCAGGCTCGTCCTGGCGAGCCTGCGGGCGGAAGGCGTCGACACCAGTGCCGTCCGCGTGGACGCCCAGGCCCCCACCGGCCTGATGCTGAAGATCCGCAGGACCCCCGTCGACCGGCGCGTCCTCTACTACCGGCACGGCAGCGCCGGGTCGCGTCTGTCGCCCGAGGACGTGCCCGAGTCCCTCGTCCTCGACGCGGCGGTGCTGCACGTCACCGGCATCACCCCGGCCCTGTCGGCGTCGGCGCGCGAGGCCGTCGAGTACGCGGTCGGGCTCGCCCGTGGGAACGGCGTGCCCGTCTCACTCGACGTCAACTACCGTGCCACGCTGTGGTCCCGCCACGAGGCACGTTCCTGCCTCGCCGCACTCGCCCGGCAGGCCGACGTGCTCTTCGCCGGGGAGGACGAGGCGGCCCTGCTGGGCGCCCGTGGCGACCATGTCGCCCTGGCCGCCCACCTGGCCGCCCTCGGGCCCGCCGAAGTGGTCATCAAACGCGGCCCGCACGGCGCCTACGTCCTCGCGGACGGCACCGCGCACGAGACGGCGGCGATACCGACCACCGTTGTCGATCCGGTCGGGGCCGGCGACGCCTTCGTGGCCGGATACCTCGCCGAGCGCATCACCGGCACCCCCGTACCGCAGAGCCTGCGCACGGCGGCGATCTGCGGAGCCGCCGCCTGTGCGGTCCGCGGCGACTGGGAGGGCGCCCCCGAGCGCGCCGAGCTCGAACGCCTCGCCCGCACCGACGCGGAGGTCCAGCGGTGAGCCCGTCCGCGGCGGGCCATGCCCCGCTCACGCACATCCCCGTCAGGGGCGGGAGGAACACCGTCGGGCGTGCGATCGGCAAACTCGGGGCATCGCGGGGCGTCGCCGCCCGCTGCGGCGGGATCCCAGGGAGCTGCCGCGCCGGCCTCCACCCGCGGGCCTCCGTGATCCGGGGCGAGGGCCTCACCCGGACCGCCCACTGCCCGTGCCCCGGATCATGATCCGATACGTGTCCTAGTCGTAGTGCCGGGCCTCGAAGACGTTTCCGTCGGGGTCGTGGAAGTAGAAGCTGCGCTTGGCGTTGCCGCGTGCCCCGTAGGCGCCGTGGGAGAAGTCGGTCACGGGGACGCCGTGCTCCTGGAGGCGGGTGCGCAGGGCGTCGAAGGCGGCGGCGGACAGGGACACACAGATGTGGTTCACCGGGTGGCCCGCGCTGTCGGCGGCGCCGGGAAGCATGCTGTTCATGCCGCGCGCCATGTCGTACGGGGCGAGGTCGAGGATCGTCTCCTCGTTGAGGCGGACGGAGGGGAAGGAGACCTTGCCCGCGGCGAACTCGTCGAGCCGCAGCGGCTCCAGGCCGACTGTCTTCTCGTAGAAACCGGCGGCGGCGACCGGGTCCCGCACCCACAGGACGACGTGGTCGAGACGCGGCCCACTGTTCGTCATGTCCATGATCTCCAGGCTAGTGTCACGCGGTACGGACCGCAAAAGGGTTTGGCCGGGAGTGGAGCCCGCCAGGGATGAGGGGAGCGACGCAAGAACGACGGGCAGGAGGCAGGCACGTGCTGGTGGTGTCCGAAGAGGTGCGCGAGGCGCTGGCCGCGCGCCGCCCCGTGGTGGCCCTGGAGTCCACGATCATCGCGCACGGGCTGCCCCGCCCGCGCAACCTCCAGGTGGCACTGGAGCTGGAGGAGGTGGTGCGGCAGGAGGGTGCCGTGCCGGCGACGATCGCCGTGCTGGACGGGCGCCCGCACATCGGCCTGGACCGGGAGCGGCTGGAGCGGATCGCGAGCGCGGAGGGAATCCGCAAGCTGGGCCACCGCGATCTGCCGCTCGCCATGGCGGTGGGGGCCAGCGGGGCGACGACGGTGTCGGCGACGGCACAGCTGGCCGCGACGGCGGGGATCCGGGTGTTCGCCACGGGCGGGCTCGGCGGAGTGCACCGGGAGTGGACGGCGACCCAGGACGAGTCCGCCGACCTGCGGCTGCTGGCGCGGACACGGATCACGGTGGTGTGCGCCGGGGTGAAGTCGATCCTGGACGTACCCGCGACCTTGCAGCGGCTGGAGACGCTGGGGGTCGCGGTGGCGGGGTACGGCACGGACCGGTTTCCCGGGTTCTATCTGTCCGACTCGGGTCATCCGGTGGACTGGACGCTGCGCACACCGGAGGAGGTGGCCGCGGTGATGCGCGCGCAGGACGTGCTGCGGGGACCGGAGTCGGCGCTGATCGTCGCCCATCCCGTGCCGGAGGCGGAACAGCTGGACCCCGAGGTGCACGCGCGTGTGCTCGCCGAGGCGCTGCGGGCGTGCGCGGAGAAGGGGGTGACCGGGCAGGCGGTCACCCCGTTCCTGCTCGAGTACCTGGTCGACCGCACCGGGGGTGCGGCGCTGCGCGCCAATGTGGCGGCGGTGCGGGGGAATGCGCGGGTGGCGGCACGGATCGCGGAGGCGTGGGTGCGAAGGTGACGGCGGGAGCCGTCGGCGGGGCCCCGTTCCGCCCGGCCGGGCCCCATCCGCCCGGCCGCGTGTCCTGGCTTCCGGCGGCGGCCGTCCTCTCAGCCGCTCCAGGCCGGACGGCGCGGGTCGTCCGCGCGTACCAGGACGTCGGCGGTGCCGGCCGGGTCGGTCTCGGCCTCGTAGCGTGCGAAGGCGGGCAGGGTCCAGTGCTCCTCCTCAGGGGTACGGCGGCGCAGGGCAGCCGGGGAGAGGAGGATGTGGACGGTCAGGTCGAAGGGGAACCAGTGGCGCAGCAGAAGAGGGCCGTGCAGCAGGAGCAGGGCACCGGGCGGCAGCCGGACGTAGGGGCTGCGGGTGGCACGGTCGGTGACCGGGTCCCACAGATCGGGCAGGACGCGGCCGTCGCCGCCGGGTTCCAGGGGGCCGAAGACCTCGCGCCACAGGGCGCCGGTGTCGAGCCAGCCGTCGTAGTAGGAGTCCACGTCCCGGTGGCCGTGCTCCAGACGGACGGAGGCCGGGCGCAGGAACCCCTCGGCGCCGACGACCAGTGAGGGCCGGCCGAGCGGGCGCAGCGCCCCGGCGACACGTCCGGCGAGGTCACCGGGGCGGGCGGCGGGGGCGCCGTCGAAGGCGACGCGGGGCCAGGGACTGCCGTCGCCGGGCTTCAGCTCGAGCAGACGCTCGGCGAGGCGGTCGGCGAGCCGTTCCCAGGTGATCGCGTGAAGGCGCACACCGTCCATGATGCCGTCCATGACGCGGCAGGCCGTGTCCCGTGGGGCTCCGCGCGGGTACTGCGTGCGACCCGTCGCCGTCGTATCGTGGCCGGAAAGAGGTGGTGCCCAGGCAAGGGGGACGGCCATGGCCGATCCCAAAGGTTTCATGACCACGCCTCGGCAGGAGTGGCCGCGCCGGCCGGTCGAGGAGCGGGTGCGGGACTGGCACGAGGTGTATGCGCCGGGCGGATTGCTGCCGATCATCGGCAAGCAGGCGAACCGGTGCATGAACTGCGGGGTGCCGTTCTGCCACCAGGCCTGTCCGCTGGGCAACCTGATCCCCGACTGGAACGACCTGGTGTCCCTGGGGGACTGGCGCGCGGCGAGCGACCGGCTGCACGCGACCAACAACTTCCCCGAGTTCACGGGGCGGTTGTGTCCGGCACCGTGCGAGGCGGGGTGCGTGCTGGCGATCAACCAGCCGGCCGTCACCATCAAGAACGTGGAGTGCGCGATCGCCGACCGGGCGTGGGAGGAGGGGTTTCTCCCGCCGCAACCGCCCGACCGGCTGTCCGGGCGGTCCGTCGCGGTGATCGGCTCGGGGCCGACAGGGCTGGCCGCGGCGCAGCAGCTGACCCGGGCCGGTCACACGGTCGTGGTGTACGAGAAGGACGACCGGCTCGGCGGGCTCATGCGGTACGGCATCCCCGAGTTCAAGATGGAGAAGCACCATCTGGAGCGGCGGCTGGAGCAGATGCGGGCCGAGGGGACGAAGTTCCGCACGTCCGTGGTGGTCGGGCGGGACGCGGGGGCGGCCGAGCTGCGGGCGCGCCACGACGCCTTGGTGATCGCCACAGGTGCCACGGCGTGGCGCGAACTTCCGGTGCCCGGAAGGGAGTTGTCCGGAATCCACCAGGCGATGGAGTATCTCCCGGCGGCCAACCGGGTGTGCGAGGGGGACTTCGAGGACTCCCCCCTGTCCGCCGCGGGCCGGCATGTCGTCATCATCGGCGGCGGGGACACCGGGGCCGACTGTCTGGGCACGGTGATACGGCAGGGCGCCGCGTCCGTGACCCAGCTGGACATCTACCCCCAGCCGGGCACGGAACGCGACGACGACACCGAGCCGTGGCCGACGTATCCGAAGATCTACCGGCTGTCGGCCGCCCACGAGGAGGCGGACGCCCTGCGCACGGCACCCGCCGCGGATGCCGACGCACGGCTGTTCGCGGCGTCGACGTTCCGCTTCACCGGTGACGCCGAGGGGCGGGTGCGCGAGGTGCATCTGATGGAGGTCGACGCGCAGCGCCGCCCCCTGCCGGGCACCGAGCGCACCCTGCCCGCCGACCTCGTCCTGCTCGCACTGGGCTTCTCCGGCCCCTCCCAGGAGGACGGCCTGATCGCCCAGCTGGGCCTGGAACTCACCCCCCGCGGCACCATCGCCCGCGACCGTGCCTTCGCGACCAATGTCCCCGGTGTCTTCGCCGCCGGTGACGCGGCCCGCGGCCAGTCCCTCATCGTCTGGGCCATCGCCGAGGGCCGCGCGGTGGCGGCCGCCGTGGACCATTACCTGACCGGCGCCCCCTCCCGTCTCCCGTCCCCGATCAGCCCGGACGACCGCCCCATGAGGGTTTAGTGACCGGTCCCGTTGTACCGGTCGCCCGGGTGGGCGGTGCCCGGTTCCTTTCCGTATGCGCCCATACACATTCAGTGCGGCGGCTTCAGGGACAAGACCGGCAACCATCCGGCCGCGCTCGATCGTCCTTCGGGTGTGTCACACCCGAGCTCCGAACCGTCCCCGACTCCGCCGAACTGGCCGCACTGCGGTTACGGTGCCACCGCGGACGATCCGGTCGGCTGCCGCGGCATCCACGTTCCCGGCCACACCGCCTGCCTGGCCCACCTGGCCGAGGCCGACCACGACGCCTACCTGGCCACCCTGTCCCCTGGCGCCGACATCGATCACCGGGGCACCCCTTTCGCCGAAGGTCTGCTGAACCAGTTACTCACCGCCCTGCGCAACCCTGCCACTGGAAACCCCCGTTTTGGCGTCGCCCGGTTCGACTCGGTCACTTTCCAGGACACCGCCTGGTTCAACTCAGCCACCTTCCAGGACACCGCCGGGTTCGACTCAGCCACCTTCCAGGGCGACGCCTGGTTCGTAAGGGCGGTGTTCGAGCGGTTGACCAGTCTCGGGCCGTTGGTGTGTGCCGGGCGGATGGTGCTGTCCGAGGCGGTGTTCGGCGGCCCGGTGACCCTCTTGCTCGCCGCACGCCGCCTGGAGTGCCGGCGGACCCGCTGGTCATCAACGGCTGAGCTGCGTCTGCGCCATGCCACGGTGGACTTCTCCCAGGCGGTCTTCGAGTACCCCCTCACCATTGCCGCAGAGCCCAAGCCTTTCCTTCTCCCCAACGGGCAAACAATGGAGGAACACGCTCTGGCTGGTGCGCCCAGCATCGGGGTGCGGCTGGCCTCGTTGCGCGGGGTGGACGCGGCTCATCTGGTCATCGCGGATGTCGACCTGTCGCAGTGCCTGTTCACCGGCACGGTGCATCTGGATCAGGTGCAACTGGAGGGTGCTTGCTCCTTCGGCACGGTTCTTCTTGGCACGCACTGGGTGCGCTGGCGTCCGGTGCGGTTCACGCTGCGTCGCACCCTGGCCGAGGAACGCTGCTGGCGGGCGCGCCGGCCAGCAGCGGTCCCGGGCTGGAACGTCGAGGTATCCGGCGCCGAACACGTCGGGCCGGCGCAGTTGGCGCCGGTGTACCGGGCGCTGCGCAAGGCGTTCGAGGACGGCAAGAACGAGCCGGGGGCGGCCGACTTCTACTACGGCGAGATGGAGATGCGCCGCCACGACCGCATCAACACCCCTCGTGCCGAACGCGGACTGCTGCACGCCTACTGGATGCTGTCCGGCTATGGCCTGCGCGCCTCCCGGACCCTGGGCTGGCTCGCCGCCGCCATGCTCCTGACCATCGTGCTGCTGATGGGTTTCGGGATCCCACAGGACGACCCGAAGCAGGAGGCGACCGGCACCGTGCCGCCCGGCGGGGGCAAGGTCACCTTCGAGATCGACAAGAAGGACCCGCAGAACCCCACCGGGGACAGGTTCACCGGCGAGCGCTTCGAGAAGGCGTTGAACGTCACGCTCAACTCGGTGGTGTTCCGCTCCAGCGGACAGGACCTGACCACCGCCGGCGCCTACATCGAGATGGCGTCCCGCGTGACCGAGCCCGTCCTTCTCGGCCTGGCGGTCCTGGCGATCCGCAACCGCGTCAAACGCTGACCCGGCCCGTCCACCGGCATCTTCCGCACAGCCTGCCCGACACGGCGGGCCGGCTCCGACGGCGCTCGGCGAAGATGCGTGGGGCCGGGGTGTTGGAGAACATCGAAGGAGCAGCGGATCCGCGTGCCCCGGAGCGATGCCCGTGCCGGAGGGCGTGCCGGGAAGAGGGTGACGGCGGTGAAGGTCGAACAGGTCACCGAGCCGGTCGCATACCACGGTGAGGGGCCGGTCTGGTCCGATGCGTGGGGCGGTCTTCGGTGGCTGGACATGCTGGCGGGGGACGTGCTGTCGTTCGCCCCGGACGGAACCGTGGTACGGCGGCACATCGACACCGTGGTCGCCGCGGTCCGTCCCCGGCGGCGGGGCGGGGCCGTGCTCGGTGTCGCACGCGGCTTCGCCCTCGAGGACGCGGACGGCAAGGTGACCTTCCTGGATCCCCTGTGGAGCGACGAGCACGTCCGGATGAACGAGGGAGGATGCGACCCCGACGGCCGGTTCTACTGCGGCTCCATGGCCTACGACCTCCGGCGGAAGGCCGGGGCCGTCCACCGTCTGGACCCCGACGGCTCGACGACGGTCGTCCTCGACGGCGTGACGGTCTCCAACGGCCTCGACTGGAGCCCCGACGGGAACCGCGCGTACTACGTCGACACGGTGACCGGCCGCATCGACGTGTTCGACTACGACCGTGAGGGCGGGCTGCGCGGACGGCGCCCGTTCGCCGTCACCTCGGGCAGCCCGGACGGGTTGACGGTCGACGCGGAGGGCGGTGTGTGGGTCGCCCTGTACGGCGGCGGCGCGGTGCACCGGTACACGCCGGACGGCGCCCTCGACGAGATCGTGGAGCTCCCGGTCACCAAGGTGACGGCGTGCGCCTTCGGCGGTCCAGGACTCGGCCGGCTGTTCCTCACGACCTCGCGTGAGCATCTCGCTCCCGGCACCGAGCCGGAGGCGGGCGCGCTGTTCGCCTGCACCCCGGGGGTCAGGGGCGTGCCCGTCCGGGAGTTCGCCGGATAAGGAGTAATGAGCGGTGCCGGCGCCCCCCTCAAGCCGGCGTCCCCGCGGGCGGCACGACCGGTGACCGGTGACCCGATCCCCTCGCGGAACCGGGCACCCGGCAGGCCCGAAGCGGCCCACCGGGTGCCCGTCGTGTTCCTTCCGCGGGTTCCTTCCGTCCGCCGTTCCTACGGCTTCCGGCCCACCGCCCCGTATCCCGGGATCACTCCGTCGTCCTGGCCCGGAACCGGCTCGCCGAGCTCCGGGCGCCACTTGTGGACGACCGCGATGCCCGGCTCCACCAGCTCCAGTCCGTCGAAGAAGCGGGTGAACTCCTCGCGGGAGCGCAGGGCCAGGGTGACCCCCGCGCTCTTCAGCTTCGCCGTCGCCTTCTCCGACTCCTCGGGAGTGAAGTCGGCGGTGGCGTGGGTCATCACCAGGTAGCTGCCGGACGGGAGCGCGTCGAGGAGACGGGCGACCAGCCCGTGGGCGTCGTCCTCGTCGGGGATGAAGTGGAACAGGGCGATCAGGGAGAGGGCCACGGGCCTGGTGAAGTCCAGGACCTTGCGGGCACCCTCGATGATCGTCTCCGGGTCGCGCACATCGGCCTGGAGGTACTCCGTGACCCCCTCGGGCGTGCTGCGCAGCAGGGCTGCCGCGTGGGCCAGCACGATGGGGTCGTTGTCGCAGTAGACGACGCGTGTCTCGGGCGCGATCGCCTGGGCGACCTGGTGGAGGTTCGGCTCGGTCGGGATGCCGGTGCCGATGTCCAGGAACTGCCGTACGCCCTGTTCGGTCAGCCACCGTGTGGCCCGGTGCATGAACGCGCGGTTGACCTTGGCCATCACCGGCACCCTCGGTTCGAGGGCGACCATCTGCCGGCCCATCTCCTCGTCGACGGGGTAGTTGTCCTTGCCGCCGAGGTACCAGTCGTACATCCGCGCGGGGTGCGGCTTGCTTGTGTCGATCACGAGCCCGTCACCGGTCCCGGGGCCGGTCTCGGTCTCGTCCTCATGTGCGGTCATACGGCACCCCTTAAGCATCCGAGGGAGAAGGCAATCATGAACAAGTCTGCACTGAAAAAAGGAAGTTGAGAGTCAAGCAATACTCAGGACAGTCAGGTGAGCAGGAAGTCCGCCACCCCCGCCTTCGCGCCCTCGATGAATGCCGTCATCTCGTCCGCGGTGTAGATGAGCGCCGGCCCGTCCGGGTCGGTCGACTGACGGACCGCGATCCGGCCGTCGGCCAGCTTCATCGCCTCCAGGCAGTTGCCGCCGTTGCCGCCGCTCCACGGTTTGTGCCAGCCCTCGGTTCCCAACTCCCGGGCGGGCATGCCGTTGTAGATGCGTTTCATTCAGAGCTCCTTGCGAAGATCGCGGAGGATCTTCTTCGTGCGATGTACTGTGGCGGCCTGCGCCGCCATGCGGTCCATGACCTCGAGATGGGTCGCCACCTCCGGGCGCGCGTCCAGGTAGACGGCACCGGTCAGGTACTCGCTGTAGACCATGTCCGGCAGTTCGGGCATGGCAAATCGGAACAGCACGAAGGGCCCGTACGTGCCCGGGTGCGGCCCCGAGGAGAACTGGGCGACCTGGAGCGTCACATTGGGCAGCTCCATGGCCTCGAGCAGCTTGTCGATCTGCGCCCGCATCACCTCGGGGCCGCCGACCGGACGGCGCAGCGCGGTCTCGTCCATCACCGCCCAGAACCTGGGCGCGTCGGGACGGGTGAGCAGCTCCTGGCGTCGCATGCGCAGCGCGACATGACGCTCGATGTCCTCGGGGCTGGTCTGGCCGATGGCCCCGGACTTGAGCACTCCGCGCGCATAGTCCTCGGTCTGCAGCAGGCCGGGCACGAAGTGCGGCTCGTAGGACCGGATGAGCGTGGCCGCACCCTCCAGGCTGACGTACATCGAGAACCAGCTCGGCAGGATGTCGTGGAAGCGCTGCCACCAGCCGGGACGGTTGGCCTCCTCGGCGAGCTGCACAAAGGCCTCGGCCTCGTCGTCGGGGACGCCGTACGCCTTCAGCAGCATGTGCACATACGGGATCTTGAGGGCGACCTCGGCCATCTCCATGCGGCGTACGGTCGCGGGGGCGACGCGCAGGATGCGCGCGGCCTCCTCGCGCTTGAGTCCCGCGCGTTCCCGCAGGTCCATCAAGCGCCGGCCGAGCACGACCTGTCCGACGGTCGGCGCGGACCGCGGCTCGCTCACACTCCACCTCCACGACTCGGGGACGGCCTTGTGGAGCCGTGCCGGCGCTCCGTTCCAAGGGCCGCGCACGGCCCCTTGCGATCCCGGGCTGCTTCCGGGTGACCCCAAGGCGTTCCCAACTTGCGTCGTTCGACGCACTGTTGCGTGCAGTGTGCCATGACCTGTCACTGCGTCATACAGCACTCTGCAATTTTCAGAGTGCCACTTGCCAAGTGTTCACGGCGGGGAGATAGTGACAAGCGTGATTCCGTCCCCGCCCTTAGGAACAGCCACGTCCGCGAGCCCCCAGGGCCTCGGCGTCCCCATGGGAGCGGGCCTCGGTGAGGCCGCTGCCCTCCGTCGGTTCCGTTTCGAACTGGCCGCGCATCCCGGTTCTCCCGCCCAGGCCAGGCGCTTGACCAGAGCCCGGCTGACCGGCTGGTCCGTGTGCGAGGACACCTGTGAGACAGCGGCCCTGGTGATCTCCGAGCTGGTCACCAACGCCGTCGTGCACACCGCCAGCAACCAGATCGTGTGCGAGCTGCAGGACGGCAGGGACCTGGTGCGCATAGCCGTACGTGACGAGGGGTGCGCGCCGGGCGAGCCGCACCCGTCGCCCAAGCTGCCGGAGGAGGAGCACGGGCGGGGACTGCTCCTCGTCGACGCGCTGTGCCGGGCCTGGGGGGTGCAGGAGTACGACTCCGGCCTGGTGGTGTGGGCGGAGGTTCCCTGCGGGTCCGCTCCCGCGGAGGACACGTCCCGGACCCGGGAGGACGCCCAGGAGGTGCGCGGCGACCTCGGCTGGGGGGGCCGCTCCAGGCCGGGCCCGTCCCGCGACGCGGACGACACGGACGGCGAGGACGACGGGGCCCGCGCGGACGACGAGGACGACCCGCCGGCGCACCGGGGAGTGGAAGCCGTATGGCCGTGACCGACACCGACGCCCTGGGCTCCGGCCGCGTCCTCAGCCTGGACACGCTCGTCCGGCTGAGCCGCACCGCGCGCGCTCCCGACGCCCCCCGGCGCCTGACCGTTCCGGAGGGCATGACGACCCCCTTGGGCTGTGACGCGGTGGCGGTCCCCGCCCACCTCGGTCCCCGGCTTCTGCCCCGGCTCCCCCGTGTGGGCTGTGTCTACGCCGATCCCACGTACTGGTGGTGGATCGTCCCCGCGGACTCCGACTACGCCCTGTGCTGGCCGCTCCCCGCCCACTACTCCACGGGCGCGGTCCTCCCCGCCGCTCCGTCCCCCGCCCTCACCCTGGTCCACCGTCCCCAGGGCACGATCCCCTATACGCCGCCGATCCCTCTCTACCTGGCCCTGTGCCGGGTCATGGGAGCGACGCCGACCTGGTCCCGTCCCTTCCCGGCCTGACGCACGGCCCGGCTGGACGCCGCACCCGGGCACGGCCGCCCGGACCGGAGCGCCGGCTGCTCAAGGGCGTCTCCCACCGGTCCGCCGCGGAAGGACCGTGCTCCTGGTCCGGGACACCGGCCCGCGGGAAGAACGGAGCCCGCATCCGAGGGCCCGGGCGTCATGTCGTCGCGTCGGCCGCCTTCTCGTCGTCTCTGACGATCACCAGGAACATGTCCGTCGCGAGGTCCATGACCACCTCGGCGGGGAGACCCTCCTGACGCCGGGCCTGGGCGAACTCCTCCGCCGGCCACGATCCGCGCGGACCGCCCGCGGGAAAGCGTCGAAGCACCGTCCGCCCCTTCACCTGGCACCTCCCATGTCATGCTGCAGTCGACGATTTAAACGCCAGGTACGAGGCGAACGTCCCGTCAGGTGACGGTACTGAGATCAACCCGACACGAGTTCACCGCCACAGTGCGTCCCACCTCACACATTCCGCCGCTTCCGGCACGGTCCGCCGCACTGCGTGCACTCTCCGTGTTCCTTCACCTTCGCCTCCCCCGCCTCCGTACCACGGGGTGCGCGCCGTTCCTCCTCCCCTGCCCCGCCCCACGCTCTCGTGCCCATGCCCGCCCCGGCCCGCGAGCGCGGATCATGAGTGAGCCGCGCATCCGCCGCCCCCGCGGGCCCTCGCAGGGAGGCGTCGAGGCCGACTCGGGCACCGACGGCCCGCACGAGCCGCAGTTCACGGGCCGGCGGCCCCGGGGCGAGGAGCCTCAGTCGACCTTGTACCGTGCCGCGATGCCGTCGATCACGAGCTCCAGTCCCTCCGCGAAGTGCCGGTCGTAGTCGGCGAAGATCTCGGCGCCCGCGGCGGCGGCCAGCGGGAAGTCCTCCATCGCCCGGGCGCGTTCCTCGATGTCGAAGCCCTCACGCCGCTGACCGGGCAGCGGCTCGGTGCCCTGTTCCTCGGTGACGAAGCCGAGCGTGTACACATACGTCGTCGTGATCGCGCGGACCGCCTGGGCGAGGGTGAAGCCGGCGGCCGTGAAGAGGCGCAGATTGTCCTCCATCTGCTCGGCGTGCACGAGGCTCGTGAAGCGTGAACCGCTGAAGACCTTCGCGCCGTCGCGGTAGCCGCGCAGCGTCGTACGCAGGGCGTGGTTGCTCTTGCGCAGCCGCTCCCGCCAGGTGTCCGCGGGATCGGGAGACGTCCCGGCGATCATCCGGCGGAACATCTCCGTGGCCATCTCGTCGAGCAGCGCCTGCTTGTCCTTGAAGTGCCAGTACAGGGCGGGCGCCTTGACACCCAGCTCGCGGCCGATGGCGCTGAGCGTCAGTCCTTCCAGGCCCACCTCGTTCAGGAGGTTCAGGGCGGCGTCCGCCACCCGCTTGCGGTCGAGGGGCACACGGCGTTTCGTACTCACGCTTGACAGCTTAACGCCGTTAAGTGCATCGTCGTGCCCAGCGGAACTTAACGCCGTTAAGGAGCGTGGACGCATGACCGCACAGGTGGACACAGTGGACGTCCTGGTCGTGGGCGCCGGCCCCAGCGGGCTGACCCTCGGTATCGACCTCGCCCGGCGCGGGGTGGACGCGCTCGTCGTCGAACGGGGCGACGGGCTGTTCCCCGGCTCGCGCGGCAAGGGATTCCAGCCGCGCACCCTGGAGGTCTTCGACGACCTCGGGGTCCTGGACGCGATCCGCGCGGCCGGCGGAACCTACCCGGTCGGGATGATCTGGCAGGACGGACGGCGCATGGGCGAGCACCGGCTGTTCGACCCGGTGCGGCCGACCGAGGACGCGCCCTACAACGAACCGTGGATGGTGCCGCAGTGGCGCACGCTGGAGATCCTGCTGGCGCGGCTGCGCGAGCTGGACGGGCGGATCGCCTTCCGCCGCGAGGTGGTCGGCCTCGCACAGGACGAGGACGGGGTGACCGTGCGCTTCGCCTCCGGCGCCGACCTGCGGGCCAGGTACGTGGTCGCCGCCGACGGAGGCCGCTCGACGGTGCGCCGGGCGCTCGGCATCGGCATGACCGGCGAGACGGTCGACCCGAACCCCATGCTGGTGGCGGACGTCCGCGTCACCGGCCTGGACCGCGACAACTGGCACTTCTTCCCGCCGCACGGGAAGAGCGACGGTCCCGACGGTCTCCTGGCGCTGTGCCCCCTCGCGGGCACGGAGGACTTCCAGCTCATGGCGCAGGTCCCGGAGGGCACCGCGGTGGATGTCTCCCCGGACGGCATACGCAAGCTCGTCGCCGCCCGCTCGCACCTCTCCCCCGAGAATGTGACCGACGTGCGCTGGGCCTCGGAGTTCCAGCCGCGGACCGCCCTGGCGGACCGCTTCCGCGAGGGCCGGGTCTTCCTCGTCGGGGACGCGGCGCACCTCCACTCACCGGCCGGCGGCCAGGGCCTCAACACCAGCGTTCAGGACGCCTACAACCTGGGCTGGAAACTGGGCGCGGTACTGCGGGGCGACGCACCCGCCTCGCTTCTCGACACCTACGAGGAGGAGCGGCGGCCGATCGCCGCCGGCATGCTCGCCCTGACGACGAGCGTTCACCGCGGCGAGACCCGCCGCGGTGAGGCGACCCGGCAGCTCGACCTCCACTACCGGACCTCCTCCCTCACGCAGGAGACCCGCACCACCCCGGGCCCGCTGCGGGCGGGCGACCGCGCACCGGACGGGACGGTGGCGGGAGTGCGGCTGTTCGACGCCTTCCGGGGGCCGCACTGGACCCTGCTGACGCTGGGCACGGACGCGCCGCAGTGGTACGGCGCGGGGGTGTTCCTGATCCGCCCGGACGGCTACGTGGGCTGGGCCGGGGACACCACGGAGGGGCTGGCGGAGTACACCAGGCGCGTGGGGGCCGAGGACGTGCGCCGGGTCCCTCAGTGCTCCGGATGAACCGGCTTGCGTACGCCCCGTGCGCCCGGATTCCTCAGAGGTGACCGGCAACCGGGCTCGCACAGCGGGTCGTGCTCGTCACCGGGGGCGGCGGGGGAAACGGCAGGGCGATCAGCCGTACCTCCGCCGCCGAAGGGACCCGCGCGGCCGTGCACTGCTCCGTTCCAAAGGAAGCGTCACCTTCGGGACGGAGACGGGAACACGCGGCTCCCGCGGCCGAGGCGGCCGAGGCCCTGGCCCCGGACCGGCCGACGCCGATCACCGCCGGACCGGGAGGTCCCAGCCGGCCCGAGCCGGGGCGGTCCGGGCCGGGGCGGTCCGGGCCGGGACGCTCCCCGGGCCGGCTGGGATCACACGCCGTGGACGAGGGGCCTCCCCGGCCGGTCAGACCGGGATCGGCTGCCCCGGGAACGCCGGGGCTCCGGCCGGGCCGAAGCCCTCCGCGGACCGCGGCAGGTCGCGCGGGCCGGGCGGCAGCAGGTCGTGGAGGATGCGTTCGGCGGGCATCCCGGCGTGGGTGAGAGCGGCCGTCACCGCCTGGACCATCGCCGGCGGCCCGGCGAGCAGGGCGCGGCCGGCCGCCGAGGGGCCGCTCCGGGCCACCGCGCGGGCCAGCTCGCCGTACACGTCCTCCTCCTGCGCCGTGCCCGTCACCGGGATCACGGTCAGCCACGGGCGGCGCCGTTCGAGCCCGGCCAGGTACTCGGTGTCGTACAGGTCGGACAGCACGTCGGCCCCCAGGAAGAGCCGTACCCGGGGCATCCCGGGCGCCGTCCGCGCACGGCCGTCCAGCTCCTGCAGCAGCGCCTTCATCGCGGCCCAGCCGGTGTCCCAGGCCACCAGCAGCAGTTCGTCCACCGGTTTCTCGTCGAGCCCCAGGTTCCCCTTGGCGGGCCCGAGCTGTATCCGGTCCCCGACCGCGGTGTGACGCACCAGAGCCTCGCTCACCCCGCCGGGGCCGGTGCACCGGACATGGATCTCCAGCTCCCCCTCCCGGCCGGGCACACCGGCCAGGTAGTACGAGCGCCAGGTGTGCGGCAGCCGCGCGGACTCCAGCGCGGCGTACTGCCCGGCCCGGTACGGGAAGGGCTCGTGCGGCCGGACGCGCATCACCGCGAGGTCCGGACCGATCACCTGATGCTCGGTCACCGTGGCCTGCCAGCACGGGGGTTCACTCAGCGCGGCATCCGCTCCCTGCACCATGGCCGTGATGCCGAACCGCAGCATCCGCACCCACGCCTGCTCGAGTTCCTCGGTCCAGCCCTCACCGGCGCGGATGCGCAGCGCCTCGCACAGTGCGGTTTCGAACGCGGAGTACTGCGCGGGGAGCACACCGAGTTTGCGGTGGTCGCGGCCCAGCTGGTTGAAGGTCGCGACGATCTGCTCGGGCTTGTCCAGGTTCTCCAGCAGATACCAGAACGCCCGCGCCAGATGGGCCTGCTGGAACTCCATCGTGGCGGGGAAGAGCGACCGCAGCGAGGGGTGCCGGGTGAACAGCGCCTGGTAGAGGTGGGCGATCAGCTCCTCGAACGGGGTCACCAGGTCGAGGTGACGCATGATGATCCGCTGGTCGGCGGCCCCGTCGTAGGGCTGCCCGGCCGGGTTCCCGAAGCCGCTGCCGCGGCCCGCGTCCGGGCCGCCTCCGGGGGAGAGCAGCTGCCGGCGCAGTCGCATCGCGTCGTGCCGGGCGAGAAGTGCGTGGTACGTCCCGTCTCCCGCGCTCATGTTCAGCAGCTCCTTCTCATCTCGTGCCGACAGGGGTGGGGGCACTGCCCGGGAGCTGGTGGTGGGGTCGAGGCATGAGTGCGCTCCTGAAAAACGTGCAAAGGACAATGGACGGACACGCGGTGAGGAAAGCTGATCCGCCCGCTGAAACCGCCGATCAGTATGGCATTAAGGACAAATGCCCAACGTCCCTGGTCGGAAGGGACGTTGGGCCCTGGACAAGGCCAAGACGACGATCTTCAGCGGGCGGGGGCCGTCCAGTCGAGGGGCATCCGAGCGGCATCCGGTTCGAGGGGCTTCCGGGTGTCCGGCCCGTTCCGGCAGGCTCAGTCCGCAGGGCCGCCGGATCCGTCGGCGGGAGGCCGCACGGCCCGCCGGATCAGGGCCTCGGTGCCGTCGAGGGCGGCGATCAGCGACTCGGGCCCGGGCTCCAGTCCGGCCACGATGCCGTCGGCCTCGCGCAGACCCGCACGGGCGATCAGGCCCTTGTCGTTGGTGGTCCACTCGCCCCGGGCGGCGAGCACCGCGTGGGCGGCCTGGGTCGCGGCGAGGGCGATCGCGCCGGCGACCTGGGTGACCGCACCCCGACGTCCAGGTCCCGGTAGTGCACGTCGACCCGCCGCCCGTCGATCCTCAGCCAGGCCCCGCCGTTGAACACGCCCCCGCCCCAGGCCCCGATCTCGGAGACCTCCCCTTCCCAGCCGACGGCGCGCAGGCCGGCCGGGTCGAAACGGCCGCGGTAGTAGAGGGCGAGGTCCCAGTCGCTGTCGGGCCGGTGGGTTCCCCGGGCCCGGGACCCGCCGAGGGCCACGGCGCGGACTCCGGGGAGGGCGGCCAGGCGGTCGGCGGTGTCCCGCAGGAACGAGGAGTCGTCCGTCATGAGGTCATCCCTACGTCAGGCATTCCTGTGACACCACTCTTTTTCCGGTCCATGATCGGAAAGTCCCCGTGTCCGTCCCAGCGACTCCAGGAGCTCACCGTGATCCGTCGTGTCACCGCCCCCGCTCTCTTCCCGCCGCCCGCCTACTCCCACGCCTCGGTCGTCGAGGCGGGGACGAGACTGGCGTTCCTCGCCGGATCCGTACCGCTGGATGCCCACGGTGAACTGATCGGGGCAGGGGATCCGGTGCGGCAGGCCGAGCAGGCGATCGCCAACCTGGCGGAGCAACTGCGGGCGGTCGGAAGCGACTTCGCCCATGTGCTGTCCACCGACGTCTACGTCGTCACCACCGATCCCGCCGTGCTCGGCGCCGTGTGGAAGGTGGTGGAGGCCTCCGGGCTCAGTACGGGGCCGCACGCGTCGACGCTGATCGGGGTCGCCTGCCTCGGGTACCCCGGGCAGTTGGTGGAGATCACCGCGACGGCCGCCGTGCCGGAGGAGGACGAGGAAGCGCGCAAGCCCTGAGAACGCCGTCCCGTGCCGCGTCGGGCCGCCGGTCCCGCCGCCCGGCCCGCGCTGCTCGCGCTCAAGGCGCGCCGACGCCTTCGCAGGGCACTGTTCCGATCGTGGACGGCACTGTGACTTCGATGCCCGCCCACGCCCGCCACCCCCGCTCGCGGTGGACCCGGTCCTGCCCGGTACGTCTTCGCGTCCGGCTCCGCACCACCCCCTCGGCGACGGCACCCGGGCCGATGACTGGACGGTGCTTCGGCGTCCGGCCGCTCACCCCGAGAGCGGCACGGGGCAGGAGCCGGGTTCTCCCTGCCGCTCGGGTGCGGGGCGTCGGCGGTGAACGCTCAGTGCCGGGCGTACTTGTCCGTCGCCTTCACCAGCGCGTCCGCCATGGCCGGGGCGCCCGCGTCGTGGCCGGCCTGGTCGACGATGACCAGTTCGCTGTCCGGCCAGGCGTGGTGGAGGCGCCAGACGGTGCCGAGGAGGTTGCCGAAGTCGAGGCTGCCTTGGACGAGGGTGCCGGGGATGCCCTTGAGCAGAGGGGCGTCGCGGAGGATCACGCCCTCGTCGTTTCCCTCGCCGAGGAAGTGGTCGTTGCCGAAGTAGTGGGTGACCGTGCGGGCGAAGGCCATGCGGAAGACGGGGTCCTCGTAGCGCGCGACGGAGCGGGGCGGGGCGGGGATGATCGCCGTCTCCCAGTCGGTCCAGGCGCGCGCCGCCCGTTCCCGGACGGCCGGGTCGGGGGACTCGAGCAGCCGGTTGAAGGCGGCGGCGAGGTTGCCGTCGCGGTCCTGCTCGGGCAGCTCGGCCAGGAAGCGTTCGAACGCCTCCGGGAAGATCCTTCCCAGGCCGTGGGTCAGCAGGGCCACCTCGGGGTTCGAGCCGGTGGCGACGGCGGTGAGGACCAGTTCGGAGACCGCGGAGGGGTGCGTCTGGGCGTAGCGCAGCGCCAGCACCGAGCCCCAGGAGGCGCCCCACACGAGCCATCGCTCGATGCCGAGGTGGCGGCGCAGCAGCTCCAGGTCGGCGATCAGGTGCGCGGTGGTGTTCACGCTCATGTCGGTGTCGTACGCGCTCGCGTGCGGCGTGGAGCGTCCGCAGCCGCGCTGGTCGAGCAGCACGATCCGGTACGCGTCGGGGTCGCAGTAGCGCCGGTATCCGGGGGTGCAGCCGGAGCCCGGTCCGCCGTGCAGCATCACCGCCGGTTTGCCCCGCGGGTTGCCGCAGGTCTCCCAGTAGACGCGGTTGCCGTCACCGACGTCGAGCATGCCGTGGTCGTACGGTTCGATCTCCGGGTAGAGGCCCATCGGGGCACCGTAGGCGGGGTGCGGCGGTCCTGTCATCCCTATTTTCCGCGCAGCCCTTCGCAGGGTCCTCCGCTCTGCTCTTCCCTCTGTTCCCGGGGCAGGCCGGCTGTCCGCGCCGCCGTGCGCAGGACGGCGCGCAGCATGTCGGGGGTGAGTCTGCCGGTGAAGGTGTTGCGCTGGCTGACGTGGTAGCAGCCGAAGAGGGTGATGCCGTCGAGGGGGACCCGGGTGGCGTGGGCGAAGGGCGGGCGGGGGCGGGGAACCCGCCAGCCGGCCTTAGCGAAGGCCGAGAGGGCCGCCTGCCAGCCGAAGGCGCCCAGGACGACGACCGCGCGGAGGGTGGGGCGCAGAAGGGTCAGTTCCTGGACGAGCCAGGGACGGCAGCTGTCGCGTTCGGCGGGTGTGGGCTTGTTGCCGGGCGGGGCGCAGTGGACGGGGGCCGTGACGCGCACCCCGTACAGGCGCAGACCGTCGTCGGCAAAGACCGCGGTGGGCTGGGAGGCCAGGCCCACGTCGTACAGGGCCTGGTAGAGGACGTCTCCGGAGCGGTCCCCCGTGAACATGCGGCCGGTGCGGTTGCCGCCGTGGGCCGCCGGGGCCAGGCCGACGATCAGCAGACGGGCGTCCGGGGGACCGAAGCCCGGTACCGGGCGGCCCCAGTAGGTCCAGTCGGCGAACGCGGCCCGCTTGGTGCGGGCCACCTCCTCCCGCCAGGCGACCAGCCGCGGGCAGGCCCGGCAACCGGTGATCCGCTCGTCGAGGTCGGCGAGCGTGCGAGGGTGGTCCATGGGTCCACGGTAGTTTTCCGGAGTCCACGGTGGTTTTCCGGAGCCGGTGGGTGATGCGGCTAAGGTCGGACGCATGGCTGCTCAGAACGACCAGGACGTGGACCCGAAGACCGCCGCCGCCATCGCCGCCGCCGAGGCGGCCGGCCCGGCCGCCGGTGAGAACGTACGGATCGACAGCTGGATCTGGGCCGTCCGTCTGGTCAAGACCCGCTCCATCGGCGCGACCGCCTGCCGGGGCGGGCATGTCCGGGTGAACGGGGAGCGGGTGAAGCCGTCGTACTCCGTGCGCGTGGGGGACGAGGTACGGCTGCTGCACGCGGGCCGCGAGCGGATCGTCGTCGTCAAACGGCTGATCCGCAAGCGCGTGGGCGCCCCCGTCGCCGCCCAGTGCTACATCGACAACTCCCCGCCGCCTCCGCCCCGCGAGGCCGTCGCCCCCGTCGGCGTCCGCGATCGCGGCGCCGGCCGTCCCACCAAGCGCGACCGGCGCGAGCTGGAGCGCCTGCGGGGCCTGGGCGGCCGTCCCCGGGGGCGGTGACGTCCGCCGTCCCACGCCTGCCGTCTCACCCCTGCCGCCGCAGCAGCCGCAGGAGCGTCACGTTGTGCTCCCGCCGTGCCCATGCGATCACCGCGAGCGGCACGATCAGGACGAGCGGGGTCGCCGCGTACTGCCCGTCGAAGACGGTGAGCTGCACGACGAACGCCCCCGCCATCAGCGCGCCCAGTCCCGCCGCCGCCACCGACTGCAGCACCGGGATCAGCAGTCCCACGGCCCCGGCCAGCTCCAGCAGGCCGATGGCGTACATTCCGGCACTCCCCCATCCGATCCCGTCGAACGACTCGACCGCCGACGGATGCGCGATGAGCTTGGGCAGCGCACTGGCGAACGCGTAGAACAGCGCGAGCACCGTCTGTACGGTGCGCAGCGCGATCCGGGCGGCACGGCGGCCGCGGGCGGACACTGTCCCGGTGGTGACGGACATGAGGGACTCCTCTGGGAAGCAGGTCGGGTCGTTGTGCTTGCACAGAGGTGGACTGCTTCACGCCGCGGAACTCATCGCCCTCACGCGTGTTCCGTTCTCCGTCGGGTACCGCTCCCCTCGGCCCTGCCTTCCGCACCGGCCGTTCCCTCCCGGGGTGGTTCACCTGTTCGTAAGGTGCGGACTCGCCTTTGATGAAGCTCTTCCGAGGGGAGTACGGTGCGAGGAGGAGCGGTGACCGACCATGCGTACGGGCAGTGAGCCCACTACCGCGCGCAGTGCTCTGCGGGCGCGGTTCTGGCTGAGTGTGTGGGGGCTGGTCTGGACGGCCGTCGGCGCGGTGGTGTTCGCGCTGACGGGGCTCCTCGGGTGGGCGGTGGCCTGTGGGGTGCTGTGGCTGGTGATCGCCATTGATCTGGCGATGATCGTGCGGCACATGCGGCAGGGGCCGCACTATCAACCGGGGCGGGACATACCGCCGTACTGGCCGCCGGAGTAGACGCCTGCCGCTGTCAGGTCCGGTCTCAGGTGTCGAAGCGGGCCCGCTCCAGGTACTCCGGGTTCGGATCCAGGGCCGCCGCCAGCCGGAAGTGGCGCCTGGCCAGGTCGGAACGGCTCTGCCGTTCATAGGTGCGGGCGAGCGCGAAGTGCGCGTAGGCGTTGTCCGGCTCGCGCTCCAGCACGATCGTGAACTCCAGCTCGGCCGACCGCAGCTGTGCGGCGGCGAAGAAGGCGCGGGCGCGCAGCAGCCGGGCCGCCGTGTTCTCCGGGTGCGCGGCTATCACCCCGTCGAGCAGCTTCACCGCGCCGCGCGGATCCTGTGCGGCCAGCAGCTGCTCGGCGGCACGGTAGTGGACGACATGCGTCTCAGGAGTACGTTCGGGCACGGCTGCTTCCTTCCCTCGCCGGGATCGTTCAACGCGCCGCGCCGGCTTCCCTATTCCTCTTGCCCCTGCTGCTTCCGCGCTTCCCGCGGCTTCCGCGGTTCCTGCGGCTCCCGCGGTTCCTGCGGCTTCTGCCGGAGCGCCCGTTCCCTGCGCCTCAGGTCCGCCCAGACCTCCCTCACCCGCTGCTTCAGCCGCTCCAGCGGCACATCGTTGTCGATCACGATGTCCGCGATCTTCAGGCGCTCCTCCCGCGTCGCCTGCGCGGCCATGCGCGCGCGTGCGTCCTCCTCGGTCATGCCGCGCAGGCGTACGAGGCGGTCGAGCTGGGTCTGCGGGCTCGCGTCGACCACGACGACCACGTCGTACTGGGGTGCCAGGCCGTTCTCCGTCAGGAGCGGGACGTCGTGGACCACCACCGCGTCCTCGGGCGCGGCCTCCTGCAGTTCACGGGAGCGGGCGCCCACCAGGGGGTGCACGATCGCGTTCAGGACCGCGCGCTTTTCGGGGTCGGCGAAGACGATCGAGCCCAGCCGGGGACGGTCCAGGCTGCCGTCCTCGGCCAGGATGTCCTGGCCGAAGGCCTCCACCACCGCCTCGAGTCCGGGCGTGCCCGGAGCGACCACCTCGCGCGCGATGCGGTCGGCGTCGATCAGCACGGCCCCGCACTCCACGAGCAGCCGCGACACCTCGCTCTTACCGGCTCCGATGCCCCCGGTCAGGCCCACGGACAGCATGCCCGGAAGCGTAGCCGATCAGGCTTCGCCCTCCCGCTCCGCCAGGAAGCGTTCGAACTGACGGCCGATCTCCTCCGCCGTGGGGATGTCGACCGGCTCGGCGAGCATGTTGCCCCGGGTCTGCGCACCCGCCGCCGCGTCGTACTGGTGCTCGAGCCCCTGGACGAGAGCCGTCAGCTCCTCGTCGCCCTCACGGATCTGCCGGTCGATCTCGGTCTGCGTACGCCGGGCGGCGGTGCGCAGGGAGTGGGCCACGGTCGGCAGGACCAGGCCGGTCGCCGAGGTGATCGCCTCCAGGACCGTCAGTGCCGCGTCCGGGTACGGGGAGCGGGCGATGTAGTGCGGCACGTGCGCGGCCAGGCCCAGCACATCGTGCCCGGCCTGCATCAGGCGGTACTCCAGCAGCGCCTCCGCACTGCTCGGCACCTGCGCCTCCTCGAAGGGGCTGGGGTGGCCCGGTACGAGGTCACTGCGGTTGCCGTGCGGGGTCAGGCCCACCGGGCGGGTGTGCGGGACGCCCATGGGGATGCCGTGGAAGTTCACCGAGAGGCGTACGCCCAGCCGCTCCACCATCTGCCGTACGGCCGCCACGAAACGCTCCCACTCCACGTCGGGCTCGGGCCCGGACAGCAGCAGGAACGGCGCACCCGTCGTGTCCTGGAGCAGGTGCAGCTCGATGCGGGGCACCTCGTAGTCGGTCCAGCGGTCGCGCTGGAACGTCAGCAGCGGGCGGCGGGCCCGGTAGTCCACGAGCCGGTCGTGGTCGAAGCGGGCCACGACCTGGTGGGGCAGCGAGTCCAGCAGCCGGTCGACGATCTGGTCGCCGATCTGGCCCGCGTCGATGTATCCGTCGAAGTGGTAGAGCATGACAAGGCCGGCCGACTCCTGGGCCAGTGCCATATCGACGACTGCCAGACCCTTCGGCTCCCATGCGTACAAACCCTGCGGATCAAGCACTGTGTGATCGCCCCTCCTTGTGTTCGTAGGTGCACAACGAGCAGCGCGGTGTCGACATTCCCGCACTCAGTCCGACGTCCGCCCTCCGGCGGCCCCGGCCCGGGCCGCGGCCGCCTCGAGCATCGGGTCCGGGGCGAGGGCGGAATTCCCGTCGTCCGACTCCTCGGTCTTCGAAAGGCAGGGCGCGGCAGCCGCGAGGTGGGGAGGGCGGTGCGCGGGGGCGAGGGCGTGCTCGCGTCCCCAGAAGGACGTGTCACCGGCGCGGGCCCGTGCGTCCAGGGCGGCACAGGCGGCGCTCCTGCACGACCAGGACCGGGCGAGGCCGGCCGGTGCCCGGCAGGGGTGCGCGGCCTGCTCGGGTCCGAGGCCCGCCTCGGCCGGCGCGCCCAGGATCATGCCGACGGTCCGCGTTCCGGCCGGCCGCCGAGCGGTCCGGACGGTGGCGAGCGCGCGGAAGGTGCACTTGCCGGCGCCGTCCTTCTCCAGCGGTTCCAGGCTCGCCCCGACGATGCGCTGCGGCGACAGCGTGGCCGCGCGGCGTCCGCCCCGGCTGTCCCCGACCCCCATCTCCACCGGCTCCTTCCACCTCGTGCTGGCCCCTGTCATTGTGCCCGAGACGGGTGGTGCCCGAGACGGGTGAAAACCACTGACATCGCCGCTGTCAGCATCGCCGACAACGGTGGAGTGCGCGCATGTCGGTGCGCCGCCTGGAGGCCCCCGGGGGCGCGGGTCCGCGCTGCTCCATGGCTCCGCCGTGGTAGCGCGGCCGGCCGGCGCAACCGGTCGGCGTGCCCCGGCGCGGCGGGCCGGCCACGCGAAGGACGGCTGGTTCCGGTCCTCCGGTTTCCCGTCCCCGGCACGCATGCGAGGGGCCATACCCGGAAGGTATGGCCCCTCGCACTTTCGGCCTCTTCGGCCTTTCGGCCTATGCGGCTAGAACCGGCAACCGGTGATCAGCTCTGACCGCCCGCCAGCTTCTCCCGCAGCGCGGCCAGCGCCTCGTCCGAGGCCAGCGCGCCGGAGTTGTCGCCGCCCTCGGAGGAGTACGACCCGCCGGCCCCGGCCTGGGCAGCGGCCTCGCCGCCCTCGGCAGCGGCCTGGGCGTCCGCCTCGCGGGACTTGATGACCTGCGCCTGGTGCGCCTCGAAGCGGGCCTGCGCCTCGGCGTACTGGCGCTCCCACTCCTCGCGCTGCTTCTCGTAGCCCGGCAGCCAGTCGTTGGTCTCCGGGTCGAAGCCCTCGGGGTAGATGTAGTTGCCCTGGTCGTCGTAGGACGCGGCCATGCCGTACAGGGTCGGGTCGAACTCGACCGCCAGCGGGTCGGGGCCGAAGGCCTCGTTGGCCTGCTTCAGGGACAGCGAGATCCGACGGCGCTCCAGGTCGATGTCGATGACCTTGACGAAGATCTCGTCGTTGACCTGGACGACCTGCTCCGGAATCTCCACGTGGCGCTCGGCCAGCTCGGAGATGTGGACCAGACCCTCGATGCCCTCGTCCACACGAACGAACGCACCGAACGGAACCAGCTTCGTGACCTTGCCGGGCACGACCTGGCCGATCTGGTGAGTACGGGCGAACTGCTGCCACGGGTCCTCCTGGGTCGCCTTCAGCGACAGGGAGACCCGCTCGCGGTCCATGTCGACGTCGAGCACCTCGACGGTGACCTCCTGGCCCACCTCGACGACCTCGGACGGGTGGTCGATGTGCTTCCAGGAGAGCTCGGAGACGTGGACCAGACCATCGACGCCACCCAGGTCCACGAAGGCACCGAAGTTGACGATCGAAGAGACCACGCCGGAGCGGACCTGCCCCTTCTGCAGGGTCGTGAGGAACGTCTGGCGAACCTCGGACTGGGTCTGCTCCAGCCAGGCACGGCGGGAGAGGACCACGTTGTTGCGGTTCTTGTCCAGCTCGATGATCTTGGCCTCGAGCTCCTTGCCGACGTACGGCTGGAGATCGCGGACCCGGCGCATCTCGACCAGGGAGGCCGGCAGGAAGCCGCGGAGGCCGATGTCGAGGATGAGACCACCCTTGACGACCTCGATGACGGTACCGGTGACGATGCCGTCCTCTTCCTTGATCTTCTCGATGGTGCCCCAGGCACGCTCGTACTGGGCGCGCTTCTTCGAGAGGATCAGGCGGCCTTCCTTGTCCTCCTTCTGGAGAACGAGAGCCTCGATCTCGTCGCCGACGGCAACGACCTCGTTCGGGTCGACATCGTGCTTGATCGAGAGCTCTCGGCTCGGGATGACACCTTCGGTCTTGTAACCGATGTCGAGCAGGACCTCGTCCCGGTCGACCTTCACGATGACGCCGTCGACGATGTCGCCGTCGTTGAAGTACTTGATCGTCTCGTCGATCGCCGCGAGGAAAGCTTCCTCGTTACCGATGTCGTTGACCGCTACCTGGGGGGTGGTGGCGGTGGTCTCGGTGCTGCTCGTCATGTGGAAAAGGACTCCGGTACGGACATTGAAGTCGTAGGTACTGCTTACGCCGGAGCCCGTTTCGCTCTGTAGAAGCCGGACAGCCAAGGAAGCGCCACACGAGAGCCCAGCCGGACCACTGGTGGCGCCTCGACAACCGAGGGGACATACAACAGATGCGAGCGCAGCCTGCTCCGTCCGAGGCGCGCAGGCCCGCAGCGCAACTTGTAGCATACGGGGGCAGCCGGGCAGGGTCAATCGCGAAGCCGCGCATTAGGCGCAGAACGCCCCATTCCCGGCAGAAAACCCGGGTTGGCGCCCCGTGTGGCCACGCGGCCCGGACGGAAGGGTACGACGAGGGAGCCGATCATCCAAGAGCCTGAAATCTCCAAGGCGGTTGAAGTCTTCGAGCCTGTCGCCACCCGGCGTGAGGTGGGTGTCACGGAGAGCGTCAGGGCCAATCGGGGCTGGTGGGACCGCAACGCGGACGAGTACCAGAGCGAACACGGCACGTTCCTCGGCGACGACCGCTTCGTGTGGGGCCCGGAGGGCCTGGACGAGGTGGAGGCGGGGCTGCTGGGCGATCCGGACGAGCTGAGGGGCAAGGACGTCCTGGAGGTCGGCGCCGGCGCGGCGCAGTGCTCCCGCTGGCTGGCCGGGCAGGGGGCGCGCCCGGTCGCCCTGGACCTGTCCCACCGCCAGCTCCAGCACGCGCTGCGCATCGGCGGGACGTTCCCCCTGGTGTGCGCCGACGCCGCCGCGCTGCCCTTCGCGGACGGCTCCTTCGACCTGGCCTGCTCGGCGTACGGGGCGCTGCCGTTCGTCGCCGACCCGCGCACGGTGCTGCGGGAGGTGCGGCGGGTGCTGCGGCCGGGCGGGCGGTTCGTGTTCTCGGTGACGCACCCGGTCCGCTGGGCGTTCCCGGACGAGCCCGGCCCGGAGGGGCTGTCGGTGTCCGCCTCCTACTTCGACCGCACGCCGTACGTGGAGCAGGACGAGGAGGGCCGCGCGGTGTACGTCGAGCACCACCGGACCCTCGGCGACCGGGTGCGGGACATCGTGGCCTCCGGTTTCCGCCTGGTGGACCTGGTCGAGCCGGAGTGGCCCGCCTGGAACACCTCCGAGTGGGGCGGCTGGTCGCCGCTGCGCGGGAGACTGATCCCGGGAACGGCGATCTTCGTCTGCGTACGGGACTGAGGACGGGAGCGAGCGGCCGGCGCGCCGGCGGGGACCTTCGTGAGCCGCTGTGAGCTGCCCGTGCCGGGCCGGGTCCCGTCCCGGGCCCCGGCCGCCCGCTTCGGGGCTGTTCCGGGGCTACGACGCCGCCGACGGACTCGGCGACGGGTCCGCCGGCTCCACCGTCAGCTTCACCGTCAGCGTCGCGCCGCCGGTGGTGGTGATGCGGAGCAGGAACGTACCGGTGGTGTCGTCCGCGTACAGCCTGGGGAGCTTCAGCAGGCCCTTGTCGTCCGTCCGGAGGCCCTTCAGGGTGCGGACGGGGTTGCCGTCGGCGTCCTTGAAGTACGGGCCCCTGTCGTTCTCGGTGGGGTCGTCGTCCGACGTGATCAGGGTGGCGGTGGCCGCGACCCGGTCCGCCGCGGCGCCCTTGTAGGTGGCCCTGACCTCCACCTCGTCGGCGAACGCGCCGCCCGGCGTGCAGACGAGCGGGGTGTCAAAGGTGCGGGTGAGGGTGTCGGCGGCGCGCTCGGTGACGGTGGCCGTGTAGCCGACGCCGAGGACCGTGCGGCCGACCAGCACCGCGTGGACGGTGAAGTCGCCCGTCTTCTCGCCCGCCTGGAGCACGGGTGCCACCGCCACGCCCGAGGCGTCCGTGAGGGCCACGGCGACCTTCTCCCCGCTGGCGAAGGTGGCGTCGGTGTCGCCGCTGATCACGAACCGGACCCGGACCTTGCCGACCGGCTTGCCGTCCTCGGTCTCGGCACGCGTGCTGATCCTCTCGGGGAACGCGTCACCGGCCATGGCGGTGAGCCTGCCGGTGCCCGCGTCCTCGAGGTGGTGCACGGTGTCGGTGGGCGTGGGCGGCAGGGTGGGCCCGCCGGGGACCGGCTCCTGCGGGGCGGGCCGCGGAGTCGGCTCGGCCGGCGGGGTCGGCCGGTCCGGCCTGGCCGGCTTGTCCGGCTTGGACGGCTTCGGGCTCGCCGTGCCGCCGCCGCCCGGCTTCGCCGGCTTTCCGGACGCGGAACCCGGCGTACGGGAGGACGGTCCCGTCGACGCACCGGTGCCCGTCCCGGTGGTCCCGTCGCTGCGCCGGGACGGCAGCGGGCCCGTGCCGTCCGGCACCGAGTGGCTGTGCTTGCGGTAGTACTCCAGCCAGGTCAGGACGGTGTGGAGATAGTCCCGCGAGTTGTTGTAGCTGAGGATCGCGCGTTCGAGGTCGGCGTCGTTGGACAGGTCCCAGCCGAAGCGGCACAGGTAGTGGCCGGCGGCGAGGGCGGCGTCGTAGACGTTGTTGGGGTCCTTTGCGCCGTCCCCGTTGCCGTCGCGGCCCGCCCAGGCCCAGGTGGACGGGATGAACTGCATGGGGCCGACCGCGCGGTCGTAGGCGCTGTCGCCGTCGTACGCGCCGTGGTCGGTGTCGCGGATGCGGGCGAAGCCGTTGCCGTCGAGGCGCGGGCCGAGGATCGGGGAGAACGTGGTGCCGTTCGCGTCGACCTTGCCGCCGCGCGCGTGGCCGGACTCGACCCTGCCGATGGCGGCGAGCAGCTGCCAGGGCAGGTTGCAGCCGGGCTTGGCGGCGCGCACCTTGGCCGCGGCCTTCTTGTAGGCGTCGAGGACGGTCGCCGGGATGCCGCCCTCGCTCGGCTTCCCGGCGCCGGAGGTGTCACCGGAGTCACCGTCGGAGGTGCCGGGCGCCGGGCTGGGGCTGTTGAGCGGCGGCAGTTCCGTGTAGTACGGCGAGTTGCCGGTCGCGGAGCCCTCGGCGTTCGCCTCCGGATCGGGGGAGACCGCCTCGGCGGCGGACTGTCTGCCGTGGTCGTCGACCGTGACTCCGGGAGCCTGAGAGGCGGAGAGAGCCGCGACCGCCGCTGCGGCCACGGCCGTGGTTGCCGCTCCCTTGCGCAGTCTGCTGCCGAAATGCGCCGCCATGCAGTGAACCCCTCCCATTGGACGCCCCCGCGTCCGTCTGTGCAGGTGACCCTACGACAACTTCCTTTCCCTCAGCATCTGTTCGTGCCCGTTTTTCACCGATTGGCACGAGGTTCTGCGTGAGGTGTCACACGGAAGCCGCGCCGGGCTCTCTCTGCAGAGGGAACGTCAACTCCCCTGGGGGAAAGTTCCGTTGACATTCCCATGTGATGGTGCGGCAACCGCGCTGTCCGTGGTGCGCGGCGACGGGGCAGGGCGGGGCGGGGCGAGGTCGGCCGGTGCCGATGCCGTGTCCCGGTGCGGTGGCGGGGCCGGCGGCGGGCTGCCGGTGTATGCCCGGATCACCGCCGGCCGGTGAGGGAGCGTGCGTATACCCATGCCCGCATCCTGGTGGGTACGGGCGGCGGCTGCGTTTCCGCGAGGGCCACGGGAGTGACGGGTCCGGCCGCGCGGGGAGGCCTTGAGGGCCCCCCGCGGGGGGCCACGACGCCGAGCCCCGATGGGCGCCCGGGGCGGGGCTCCGGCACGCCGCCACGGGTCCGCGGGCGAGGCCCCGGGGCCCGTGGCGGCGTGCCGACCGGCTCTAGTGCGCCGCCGACTCCCAGTCCGGGCCGACGCCCACCGAGACGTCCAGGGGAACCTTGAGCCGGACCGCGCCGGACATCTCGCGGCGGACGATCTCCTCGGTGGCCTCGCGCTCGCCGGGGGCGATCTCCAGGACGATTTCGTCGTGGACCTGCAGCAGCATCCGGGAGGCGAGGCCGGCCTCGCGCAGGGCGCGGTCCACGCGCAGCATGGCGATCTTGACGATGTCCGCCGCCGTGCCCTGGATCGGCGCGTTGAGGGCCATCCGCTCGGCCATCTCGCGGCGCTGGCGGTTGTCGCTGTTGAGGTCGGGCAGATAGCGGCGGCGGCCGAAGAGGGTCTCGGTGTAACCGGTCGCCCGTGCCTCGTCGACCACGCGGCGCAGATAGTCCCGCACCCCGCCGAAACGCTCGAAGTAGGCGTCCATCAGGGCGCGGGCCTCGGCCGGCTCGATCTTCAGCTGCTGGGAGAGGCCGAAGGCCGACAGCCCGTAGGCCAGGCCGTACGACATGGCCTTGATCTTGCGGCGCATCTCCGGGTCCACGGCCGAGCGGTCGACGCCGAAGACCTGGGAGGCGGCCGTGGTGTGGAGGTCCTCGCCGGAGGTGAACGCCTCGATCAGGCCCTCGTCCTCGGACAGATGGGCCATCACCCGCATCTCGATCTGGCTGTAGTCGGCGGTCATCAGCGACTCGAAGCCCTCCCCGACGACGAAGCCGCGGCGGATGGCCCGGCCCTCGTCGGTGCGCACGGGGATGTTCTGCAGGTTGGGCTCGGTGGAGGACAGACGGCCGGTCGTGGCGACCGTCTGGTTGAAGGTCGTGTGGATACGGCCGTCCGCCGCGATGGTCTTGATCAGGCCCTCGACGGTGACGCGGAGCTTGGCCTGCTCCCGGTGGCGGAGCATGATCACCGGAAGCTCGTTGTCCGTCTGCGTGGCGAGCCAGGCCAGGGCGTCGGCGTCGGTGGTGTAGCCCGTCTTGGTCCTCTTGGTCTTGGGCAGGCCGAGCTCGCCGAAGAGGACTTCCTGGAGCTGCTTGGGCGAGCCGAGGTTGAACTCGTGGCCGGCCGCCGCGTGCGCCTCCTTCACGGCCTGCTGCACCGCGCCGGCGAACATCTGCTCCATCGCCTCGAGGTGGGCGCGGTCGGCGGCGATGCCGTGCCGCTCCATGCGGGCGAGCAGGGCGGAGACGGGCAGCTCCACGTCGCGCAGCAGCTCCGCCGCGCCGACCTCCCGCAGGCGCTCCTCGAAGGCCTCGCCCAGGTCGAGGATGGTGCGGGCCTGGATCATCAGGTTCTCGGCCTCGGCGCCCTCGTCCACGCCGAAGGCGAGCTGGCCGTCGGCCGCGGCGGCGGGGGCGAGCTCGCGGTGCAGGTACTCCAGGGACAGGGCGTCCAGGTCGAAGGAGCGACGACCCGGCTTGACCAGGTAGGCGGCGAGCGCGGTGTCCATGGTGACGCCCTCGATGCGCCAGCCGTGCTCGGCGAAGACCCGCATCGCGCTCTTGGCGTCGTGGAAGACCTTGGGCCGGCCGGTGTCGGCCAGCCAGTCGGCGAACGCGGTCTCGTCGGCCTCGTCCAGCTGGGAGGGGTCGAACCAGGCGGCGGCTCCGCCGGGCGTGGCGAGCGCGATCTCGGCGACGGAGCCCGTGCCCAGCGCCCAGGTGTGGACGGTGGCGACACCGAGGGGCTGTGTGCCGTGCTCGGCGAGCCAGGGCGCCAGCTCTCCGGTGCCGAGCACGCTGCCGTCCAGCTGCACGCCGTCCGCGGCGATCGGGGTGGTCTCGGCCTCCTCGGCGCCCGGGTCGACCGCGAAGAGACGCTCGCGCAGGGAGGGGTTGCGGATCTCCAGGGTGTCCAGGACCATCGCGACGGCCTTGCGGTCGTACGGCGTGCGCACGAGGTCGGTGACCGCCTTGGGCAGCTCGACGTTCCGCTCCAGCTCGGTCAGGCGGCGGTTGAGCCTGACGGACTCCAGGTGGTCGCGCAGGTTCTGTCCGACCTTGCCCTTGACCTCGTCGGCGCGCTCGATGAGCCGGGCGAGGGAGCCGAACTGCTTGATCCACTTCGTGGCCGTCTTCTCGCCCACGCCGGGGATGCCGGGCAGGTTGTCGGAGGGGTCGCCGCGCAGGGCGGCGAAGTCCGGGTACTGGGCCGGCGTCAGCCCGTACTTCTCGGCGACCTTCTCCGGGGTGAACCGGGTCAGCTCGGAGACCCCCTTCGTGGGATACAGCACCGTGGTGTGCTCGCTGACCAGCTGGAAGGAGTCCCGGTCGCCGGTGACGATCAGCACCTCGAAGCCCTCGGCCTCGGCCTGGGTGGCGAGGGTGGCGATCACGTCGTCCGCCTCGTACCCCTCGACGGCGAAGCGGGCGACGTGCATCGCGTCGAGCAGCTCGCAGATCAGCTCGACCTGCCCCTTGAACTCGTCCGGGGTCTTGGAACGGTTCGCCTTGTACTCGGGGAACTCCTCCGAGCGCCATGTCCTGCGGGACACGTCGAACGCCACCGCGAAGTGCGTCGGCTCCTCGTCACGCAGCGTGTTGGCCAGCATCGACGCGAAGCCGTAGATCGCGTTCGTCGGCTGCCCGGTCGCGGTCGTGAAGTTCTCCGCGGGCAGCGCGAAGAACGCGCGGTAGGCCAGCGAGTGTCCGTCCATGAGCAACAGCCGCGGACGGCTGCCGCCAGGGGTGCTGTCGGTCTTCTTCGATGCTGTATCTGCCACGTCCCCGATCCTGCCACGGACCACCGACACCCGGCGTCCGCCCCGTGGACGGCGGGGCCGCGGGGCCTGCCCGCCCCTCCGTCCGTCCCGGCTCCCCGCCGCCGGGGACGGCGGATCCTCTCACAACGCCCTCACAACGCCCTCACGACGCTCCTCGCGACGCCCTTCGAAGAAGAAGGGGAGCGTGGAAAAATCGTGCGCGGTCCTCGGTACGCGCGATCGAAGGGAAGCGTGCGATGGTGGCGAAGGCTCCGAAGGGGGATCCCGTCCAGGATGCGCCGAAGGTCGCCGCGCCGGAGCACGCGGCGGCGGGGCTGCCCGCCATCGGGCACACCCTGCGGGCGGCGCGGCGTCAGATGGGCGTGCGGCGGACCGCGTTGACCCTGCTGCGGGTCAACCAGGAGGACGGTTTCGACTGCCCGGGGTGCGCGTGGCCGGAGCCGGAGCGGCGGCACACGGCGGAGTTCTGCGAGAACGGGGCGAAGGCGATCGCCGAGGAGGCCACCCTGCGCCGGGTCACCCCGGAGTTCTTCGCCGCGCACCCCGTGTCCGAGCTGGCGGGAAAGAGCGGGTACTGGCTGGGGCAGCAGGGGCGGCTCACCCACCCGATGTACCTGCCCGAGGGCGCCGATCACTACGAGCCGGTCAGCTGGGAGCGGGCCTTCGACATCATCGCCGAGGAGATCTCCGCCCTCGGCTCCCCCGACGAGGCCGTCTTCTACACCTCCGGCCGCACCAGCAACGAGGCCGCGTTCCTCTACCAGCTCTTCGCCCGCGAGCTCGGCACCAACAACCTGCCCGACTGCTCCAACCTGTGCCACGAGTCCTCCGGCCGGGCCCTGGCGGAGACGATCGGCGTCGGCAAGGGCAGCGTGCTGCTGGAGGACCTGTACCGGGCCGACCTGATCATCGTGGCCGGGCAGAACCCGGGGACCAACCATCCGCGGATGCTCTCCGCCCTGGAGAAGGCCAAGGCCGCCGGCGCGCGGATCATCAGCATCAATCCGCTGCCCGAGGCCGGTCTGGAACGCTTCAAGAACCCGCAGACCCCGCAGGGCGTCCTCAGGGGCTCCGCGCTCACCGACCTGTTCCTGCAGATCCGCATCGGCGGCGACCAGGCACTCTTCCGTCTCCTCAACAAGCTGATCCTCGAGACCGAGGGCGCGGTCGACGAGGAGTTCGTCCGGCAGCACACCCATGGGTACGAGGAGTTCGCCGCCGCCGCCCGCGCCGCCGACTGGGACCGGACGCTCGCCGCGACCGGCCTGTCCCGCGAACGGATCGAGGAGGCGCTGCGCATGGTGCTCGCCTCCCGGCGCATCATCGTGTGCTGGGCGATGGGCCTGACCCAGCACAAGCACTCCGTGCCGACCATCCGGGAAATCGTCAACTTCCTGCTGCTGCGCGGCAACATCGGACGTCCGGGGGCGGGCGTGTGCCCGGTGCGCGGTCACTCCAATGTGCAGGGCGACCGCACCATGGGCATCGTCGAACGGCCCTCCCCCGCCTTTCTGGACGCCCTGGAGAAGGAGTTCGGCTTCACCCCGCCGCGCAAGCCCGGCTACGACGTCGTCCGGGCCATCCGCGCCCTGCGCGACGGCGAGGCCAAGGTGTTCTTCGCCATGGGCGGCAACTTCGTGGCCGCCTCCCCCGACACCGAGGTCACCGAGGCGGCCATGCGCCGTGCCCGGCTGACCGTGCATGTGTCGACCAAGCTCAACCGTTCGCATGTCGTCACGGGCGCGCGTGCCCTGATCCTGCCGACGCTGGGCCGCACCGAGCGCGATGTGCAGGCCGGCGGCGAGCAGTTCGTCACCGTCGAGGACTCCATGGGCATGGTGCACGCCTCCCGCGGCCGGCTCGAGCCCGCGAGCCCCCACCTGAAGTCGGAGCCGGCCATCGTGTGCCGGCTGGCCCGCCGGGTGCTGGGCGAGAACAGCGTGGTGCCGTGGGAGGAGTTCGAGAAGGACTACGCCGCGATCCGCGACCGCATCGCCCGTGTGATCCCCGGCTTCGAGGACTTCAACGCGCGCGTGGCCCATCCCGGGAAGGGCTTCGCGCTGCCGCACGCCCCGCGCGACGAGCGCCGCTTCCCCACGGCCACCGGCAAGGCCCACTTCACCGCCGCGCCCGTGGAGTACCCCGAGGTGCCCGAGGGCCGGCTGCTGCTGCAGACACTGCGCTCGCACGACCAGTACAACACCACCATCTACGGCCTGGACGACCGCTACCGCGGGATCCGGAACGGCCGGCGGGTGGTGCTGGTCAACCCCGAGGACGCACGGGCGCTGGGCGTCGCCGACGGGTCCTACGTGGATCTGGTCGGCGAGTGGAAGGACGGCGTGGAGCGGCGGGCGCCCGGCTTCCGGGTCGTGCACTATCCGACCGCGCGCGGGTGCGCGGCCGCGTACTACCCGGAGACCAACGTCCTGGTGCCGCTGGACGCCACCGCGGACATCAGCAACACCCCGGCCAGCAAGTCCGTCGTGGTGCGTCTGGAACAATCGACGGCCGACTGAGCGTTCGCTCAGTCAGGAGCCGATCAGCGACGCCGATCAACGACGAACGGAGCCGTACGCCATGGGCGAGCAGCACCAGGTGAAGTTTCCTCAGGAAGTCCTCGACGAGTACGCCGCCCTCGGCATAGACCTGCCGGCCCTGTTCTCCGCCGGGCATCTGGGCACCCGCATGGGCGTGCAGATCCTGGAGGCGTCCGCCGACCGTGTCGTCGGCACCATGCCGGTGGAGGGCAACACCCAGCCCTACGGCCTGCTGCACGGCGGCGCCTCCGCCGTTCTCGCCGAGACCCTGGGCTCCGTCGGCGCCATGCTGCACGGCGGCAGCTCCAAGATCGCCGTCGGTGTCGACCTGAACTGCACCCACCACCGCGGGGTCCGCTCGGGTCTGGTCACGGGCGTGGCCACGCCCGTCCACCGGGGGCGCTCGACGGCGACGTACGAGATCGCCATCAGCGACGAGGAGGGGCGGCGTGTGTGCAGCGCCCGCCTGACCTGCATGCTGCGCGATGCGAAGCCGGGCGAGGGCGTCCCCGTCGACCCCCCTGCGGCCGGCTGAGCCGCCGGGCCTCCCGCGTCCCGGCCGTTGCCCCCGGATCCGGCCGGCCCTAGCGTCATGGCATGACAACGGAAGAAGTCCCCCGGCCGGGGGCACAAGTGCCCCGGCCCCGGCCCGGATCGGGGCACCGCACCACCGACGGCACCGGCGAGGCCGTCGCGATGAGCGGCATCGGGCCGCTCGAACCGGGCGAGGGCACGCACGCGTGGGACGCGCCCGGTGCCGCCGGCCCGCCCCGCATCCCCTGGGCGTACGGCCCCCTCGCGCGGGCGTACCGGCGGCACCGCCGCGCCGTCCTCACGGCCGCCACGCTCATCCTCCTTCTCGCGAGCGGCAGTTACCTCTACGCCACCCGTGAGCGCCCCTCGCCGCCCGCGCCCTCCGCCCCGCCCTATCCCTCCCAAGTCACCGACATCTCCTACCTGGACGCGGTGGCCACGCCGCCCCGCGACGCCGGGCCCAGGAGCTTCAGCTTCGCGGTGCTGGTCGGTGTGCGCTCCGGCCCGCCCGTGACGGTGACCCGTGTCAGCCAGCCGTACGCGGGACTCTCCGTCACCTCCGAGCCCCGGCCCCCTTTCCGCACAAAGGCGGGAACCGCCCAAAAAGTTGTCATCACCATGCATATAAGGGAGTGCAAGAAGGCCCCGGAGAGCGCCGGGCTCCCTTTCCTGGATGTAACACTGCGTAACGCGCGCGCAATCCAAGTGCACAGTTTCATCCTCGGCCCGCGCTACGCACAGAGCCTCTCCGAGGCCCTTCGGGCGGCGTGTGACAACGATTCCAGGTAATCACCAAAACATCTGAGACACCTGAATCCATCGCCGCCCATCCTGCGGGTTCTCAGAATCCGGACAGGGCGAATCGGCCTGAATTCCACTGTTCCACCCATGCGGCGCCGGTCCGCATTACGTCGGGTCATAACAAGAGCATCACAGCATGGCTCAGACTCTCCTCCACATTCCCCGCCCGCGCTTAGAGTCACGCCCAGTCACGGCGCGGTCAGGAAAGATCTTCGGACCGGCGCTTGACTCGGCCTCTTCCAGGGGGGAGTGGCCGTGCCAGGGAAAGGACTGATCGTGCGTCAACGTTCGCTCATCGCCATCACCGCCGCACTGGCAGCGGGAGCACTCACCCTTACCGCCTGCGGATCGCGGGGCGGGGACAAGGGTTCGGACTCCGGCAGCGGCGGCACCATCGTCACCATCGGCGTCGACGCCCCGCTGACGGGCGACCTGTCCGCACTGGGTCTCGGTATCAAGAACTCCGTCGACCTGGCCGCCAAGACCGCGAACAAGCAGAACTACGTCAAGGGCGTCACCTTCAAGATCGAGGCCCTCGACGACCAGGCGCAGCCCTCCTCGGGTCAGCAGAACGCCACCAAGTTCGTCGCCGACAAGAGCGTCCTCGGCGTCGTCGGCCCCCTCAACTCCTCCGTCGCCGAGTCCATGCAGAAGGTCTTCGACGACGCGAAGCTGGTCCAGGTCTCGCCTGCCAACACCAACCCCGCGCTCTCCCAGGGCGTGAACTGGCAGAAGAGCAAGAGCCGCCCCTACAAGTCGTACTTCCGTACTGCGACCACCGACGCCATCCAGGGCCCGTTCGCCGCGCAGTACATGTACAACGAGGCCAAGAAGCGCAAGGTCTTCGTCATCGACGACAAGAAGACCTACGGCGCCGGCCTTGCCTCCACCTTCACCGCGGAGTTCAAGAAGCTCGGTGGCAAGGTCGTCGGCACCGACCACATCAACCCCGAGACCAAGGACTTCTCCGCGGTCGCCACCAAGGTCAAGAACTCCGGCGCCGACGTGGTGTACTACGGCGGCGAGTACCCGCAGGCCGGCCCGCTCAGCAAGCAGATCAAGGCCGCCGGCGCCAAGGTTCCCCTCATCGGCGGTGACGGCATCTACAGCGGCGACTTCATCAAGCTCGCCGGCGCCGCCGGCAACGGCGACTTCGCCACCTCCGTCGGCGCCCCGGTCGAGGAACTCCCCTCGGCCAAGGAGTTCATCGCCAACTACAAGGCCGCCGGTTACAAGGAGGCCTACGAGGCCTACGGCGGTTACTCCTACGACTCGGCCTGGGCCATCATCGAGGCCGTCAAGAAGGTGGTCGAGGACAACGGCGGCAAGCTCCCCGACGACGCCCGCGAGAAGGTCACCGCCGCCATGCAGAACGTCTCCTTCGACGGAGTGACCGGCAAGGTTTCCTTCGACGAGTTCGGTGACGCCACGAACAAGCAGCTCACCGTCTACTCCGTCCAGGAGGGTGCCTGGAAGCCCGTGAAGTCCGGCACCTACACCGGCTGACCCGGATTGCACCACCACGTCGCGCGGGGCGCCGTACCACTGGCGCCCCGCGCGTACTCACTTACGGCCCATCCGTCGAACTTTCCGAACGTCTCGGAGGACATGCGGTGAACGAACTGCCGCAGCAGCTGGTCAACGGCCTGCTACTGGGATCCATGTACGGGCTGGTCGCCATTGGCTACACCATGGTCTACGGCATCGTCCAGCTCATCAACTTCGCCCACGGCGAGATCTTCATGGTGGGAGGCTTCGGCGCCCTCACCGTCTATCTCTATGTGCTGCCCGACGGCACATCCATGTGGGTGGCGCTTCCGCTGATGCTCCTCGGAGCCATCATCGTCTCCGTGCTGACCGCCATCGGAGCGGAACGATTCGCCTACCGTCCCCTGCGCGGCGCACCGCGCCTTGCCCCCCTCATCACCGCCATCGGCCTCTCCCTCGCCCTTCAGCAGGCCGTCTGGGCCTGGTACCCCGGCGGTGAGGACTCCCTCAACTTCCCGCAGATCGAGGGCGGTCCCTTCGAGATCGGCAGCGTCACCATCCAGACCGGCGACATCTTCCTCTTCGTCGTCGCCCCCATCAGCATGGCCATCCTCGCCTACTTCGTCATGAGGACCCGCACCGGACGCGGTATGCAGGCCACCGCCCAGGATCCCGACACCGCCAAACTCATGGGCATCAACACCGATCGCATCATCGTGATCGCCTTCGCCCTCGGTGCCGCCTTCGCCGCCGTCGGGGCCGTCGCCTACGGCCTCAAGTACGGCCAGGTCCAGTTCCGCATGGGCTTCATCCTCGGCCTCAAGGCCTTCACCGCCGCCGTCCTCGGAGGCATCGGCAACATCTACGGAGCCATGATCGGCGGTCTCGCCCTCGGCATCGCCGAAACCCTGGCCACCGCCTACGTTGCCGACATTCCCGGAATGCACCAGTTCGGCAGCCAGTCCTGGGCCGACGTCTGGGCCTTCGTACTCCTCATCCTCGTGCTCCTGTTCAGGCCTCAGGGTCTGCTCGGCGAGCGAGTCGCGGACAGGGCGTGACACCGATGACCACACAGACCGCAGCAAGCAACACCCCCAGCACCACCACCGCCGCAGCCCCCAAGGGCCTCATCGGCATCCCCGAGAACATCGGCCGCGCCCTCGCCACCGCCGGCGGTGCCCTCGCTGTCGCCTCCACCTTCCTCGCCTGGACCTGGACCTCCGCCTTCCCCGGCGACCTCACCGTCTATGGTTACCCCGGCGGCCTCCAAGTACTCGTCCTGATCGGCGGCGCTCTCACCGCTCTCTTCGGCCTCGCCTCCTACGGCGTCAAGGGACTGCGCTGGCTGGCCCCGGCGGGCGCCGACAGCGCCATCAAACTCGCCGCCCTGGGCACCTTCGCCACCGCCTGGTACACCGTCATCGCCATCAGCGCCAAGCTCGGCGGGCTCGTCAACCTCGAACCCGGCGGCTGGGTGGTGGCCGTCGTCACCCTTGCCGCCGTGCTCGGCGCGTTCTCCCTGCCGTTCGAGCGGCCGGAAGCCGACCAGCACGACGCCGACGGCACGGGCTGGGACCGGTTCCGCCACAACGCGCGTCACCAGGTCGCCGTGTTCAGGGCCGCTCTCGCCAGCGGCGACAGCGCCCCCGCCCGCAAACTCCCCGCCTACGCCGAAATCCTGATCATCGTCGCCGTCCTCGCCGTCGGCCTCACCGTCTTCACCTACGGCATCGGCACCGAGTACGACGAACTCTTCATCGGCTTCCTCATCACCGCGGGCTTCGGCTTCGCCGCTCTGGCCAAGGCAGGACTGATCGGCCGTATCGCCACGATCACCGCCAGGCACAGCACGGTCACCATGATCGGCGCCTTCGTCGCGGCCGCCGCCTTCCCCTTCACCCAGTCCGACGACCAGTACGCCACCATCGGCGTCTACATCCTGATCTTCGCCACGGTCGCACTCGGCCTCAACGTCGTCGTCGGTCTCGCCGGCCTCCTCGACCTCGGATACGTCGCCTTCCTCGGCGTCGGCGCCTACACCGCCGCGATGGTCTCCGGAAGTCCCTCCAGTCCCTTCGACGTCCATCTTCCCTTCTGGGCCAGCGCCATCATCGGTGCCGTGGTCGCCATGGTCTTCGGCGTCGTCATCGGTGCCCCCACCCTTCGCCTCCACGGCGACTACCTCGCCATCGTCACCCTCGGCTTCGGCGAGATCTTCCGCATCGCCGTCCTCAACACCGACGGAACCTCCGGGCCCGACATCACCAACGGCTCCAACGGCATCTCCTCGATCCCCAACCTCAAGCTCTTCGGCTTCGACTTCGGCCAGGAGCACACCATCCTCGGGTTCACCATCGCCCGGTTCGCCAACTACTTCCTGCTGATGCTGCTCATCACGCTGATCGTCGTCGTGGTCTTCCGACGCAGCAGCGACTCCCGCATCGGCCGTGCCTGGATCGCCGTCCGCGAGGACGAGACCGCCGCCCGCGCCATGGGCATCAACGGCTTCCGCGTCAAGCTCATCGCCTTCGCTCTCGGCGCCACGCTCGCGGGCCTCGCCGGCACCGTCCAGGCCCACGTCACCTACACCGTCACCCCCGAGCAGTACATGTTCGCGCACGTCGTCCCGCCCAACTCCGCCTTCCTGCTCGCCGCGGTCGTCCTCGGCGGCATGGGCACCATCAGCGGCCCGCTCGTCGGCGCGGCCCTGCTCTACCTCATCCCGGCCAAGCTCCAGTTCCTCGGCGACTACCAGCTCCTGGCCTTCGGTCTCGCACTCGTCCTGCTGATGCGCTTCCGCCCGGAGGGCCTGATCGCCAACCGGCGCCGCCAGCTCGAGTTCCACGAGGACACGGAAGCGCCCGCAGTCCTCAGCAAGGCAGGGGTCTGATCCATGACAACCGACACCACCACCAAGGGCACCACGCCCGACGCCACCACCCCCGGCGAGCCCATCCTCGACGCCCGCGGCGTCACCATGCGCTTCGGCGGCCTCACCGCCGTACGCGGAGTCGACCTCACCGTGAACAGCGGCGAGATCGTCGGACTCATCGGCCCCAACGGCGCCGGCAAGACCACCTTCTTCAACTGCCTGACCGGGCTCTACGTCCCCACCGAGGGCGAGGTCCGCTACAAGGGCAAGGTCCTGCCGCCCAAGCCCTTCAAGGTCACCGCGGCCGGCATCGCCCGCACCTTCCAGAACATCCGTCTGTTCGCCAACATGACGGTGCTGGAGAACGTGCTCGTCGGCCGGCACACCCGCACCAAGGAAGGGCTCTGGTCCGCCCTGCTGCGCGGCCCCGGCTTCCACCGGGCCGAAGCCGCCTCCCGCGCCCGCGCCATGGAACTCCTCGAGTTCGTCGGTCTGGCCCACAAGGCCGACCACCTCTCGCGCAATCTGCCCTACGGCGAGCAGCGCAAGCTCGAGATCGCCCGCGCGCTGGCCAGCGAGCCCGGCCTGCTGCTCCTGGACGAGCCCACCGCCGGCATGAACCCGCAGGAGACCCGCGCCACCGAGGAGCTGGTCTTCAAAATCCGGGACATGGGCATCGCCATCCTCGTCATCGAGCACGACATGCGGTTCATCATGAACCTCTGCGACCGTGTCGCCGTGCTCGTCCAGGGCGAGAAGCTCATCGAGGGCGACAGCGTCACCGTCCAGCGCGACGAACGCGTCATCGCCGCCTACCTCGGTGAGCCCTTCGAGGGCGCCCCCGGCGCCGAGGAGGTCGCCGAGGTGGAGAGCGCCGAGGCCCATGCGAAGGCGGAAGCACAGGCCGAGAGCGCCGAGGCCGAGGCGAAGACGGAAGCACAGGCCGAGAGCGCCGAGAACACCACGGACGCCGCGTCGGGCAAGAGCACGACGGACGCCGCGCCCGGCAAGGAGAACGACCGATGACCGCACTGCTCGAAGTCGAGGACCTCCGCGTCGCCTACGGCAAGATCCAGGCCGTCAAGGGCATCTCCTTCACCGTCGAGGCCGGCCAGATCGTCACCCTCATCGGCACCAACGGCGCCGGCAAGACCACCACCCTGCGCACCCTGTCCGGGCTGCTCAAGCCGGTCGGCGGGCAGATCAGGTTCAACGGCAAGTCGCTGAAGAAGGTCCCCGCCCACCAGATCGTCTCCCTGGGGCTCGCCCACTCCCCCGAGGGGCGGCACATCTTCCCCCGGATGACCATCGAGGACAACCTTCTGCTCGGTGCCTTCCTCCGCAAGGACAAAAGCGGCATCGAGAAGGACATCCAGCGCGCCTACGACCTCTTCCCCATCCTGGGAGAGCGCAGAAAGCAGGCTGCGGGCACCCTCTCCGGCGGTGAACAGCAGATGCTCGCCATGGGCCGGGCCCTGATGTCCCAGCCCAAACTGCTCATGCTCGACGAGCCCTCCATGGGTCTCTCCCCGATCATGATGCAGAAGATCATGGCGACCATCGCCGAGCTGAAGGCCCAGGGCACCACCATTCTGCTCGTCGAGCAGAACGCCCAGGCCGCCCTCTCCCTGGCCGACCGGGGCTATGTCATGGAGGTCGGCAACATCGTCCTCTCCGGCACCGGCCAGGAGCTGCTGCACGACGAATCGGTCCGCAAGGCGTACCTGGGCGAGGACTGAGGAATCCAGGGCCAGAAGGCCGCACGACAGGACAAGGGCCCGCGTCCCCCAAGGGGCGCGGGCCCTTTCCCCGTTCCTCGTCGTGCCTTGTCGTTTCCCGGCGTGCCTCGGTGTGCTTCGGTGTGCTTCGGTGTGCTTCGTCGTTTCCCGTCGTGCCTCGTCCGGCTCAGCCCTTGTCGGGCTTGGCGGCGCTCTTCGCGGCCTTCCGCTCCTCGCTGTCCTGAAGGATCGCCTCCGCGACCTGCCGCATCGACATACGGCGGTCCATCGACGTCTTCTGGATCCAGCGGAACGCCGCCGGCTCGTTCAGCCCGTACTCCGTCTGCAGCACCGACTTGGCACGATCGACCAGCTTGCGGGTCTCCAGCCGCTGGGAGAGGTCCGCGACCTCCTTCTCCAGCTCCTTCAGCTCCGTGAACCGCGACACGGCCATCTCGATCGCCGGGACGACATCGCCCTTGTTGAAGGGCTTGACCAGATAGGCCATCGCACCGGCGTCCCGCGCGCGCTCCACGAGCTCCCGCTGCGAGAACGCGGTCAGCATCAGCACCGGCGCGATCCGCTCCCCGGCGATCCGCTCCGCCGCCGAGATGCCGTCGAGCTTGGGCATCTTCACGTCGAGGATCACCAGGTCGGGCCGGTGCTCCCGGGCCAGCTCCACGGCCCGCTCCCCGTCCCCGGCCTCCCCGACGACCCGGTACCCTTCCTCCTCCAGCATCTCCTTGAGGTCCAGCCGGATCAGCGCCTCGTCCTCGGCGATGACGACCCGTGTGGTCAGCGGAGGCCTGTGCGACTTGTCGTCGGACACGTCTACGGGCTGAGGTGGCTCGGCGGTCACGGGGCGCTCCTTGTTCCGGAGAGGAAGATACTGCTCTCAAGAGCGTACCGAGCTGCGGTAAGGTGGGGGCACGGCGGGTGACCGTCGATCTTCGTTTCGAAGGGGCCCCGGTAGCCCAGCGGTAGAGGCAATGGTCTCAAACACCATCCAGCGTCGGTTCGAATCCGACCCGGGGTACTTTCCTCCGAGTCCAAGGTCACCGGTTCCCCTGGAGGGTGTCGTCCTCCCCGATGCGGTGGACCCGGACCAGGTTGGTGGAGCCGGACACGCCGGGCGGTGAGCCGGCTGTGATGACCACCACATCGCCTTTCTCGCAGCGGCCGCTTCTCAGCAGGAGTTCGTCGACCTGCTCGACCATCGCGTCGGTCGAGTCGACGCGCGGGCCCAGGAATGTCTCCACGCCCCAGGTCGCGCTGAGCCGGGAGCGGGTGGACGGCTCCGGGGTGAAGGCCAGGAGCGGGATCGGGGAACGGTAGCGGGAGAGACGGCGGGCCGTATCACCCGACTGGGTGAAGGCGACCAGGAATGAGGCGCCGAGAAAATCGCCGATCTCCGCGGCGGCACGGGCGACGGCGCCCCCCTGGGTGCGGGGCTTGTCGTGTTCGACCAGGGGCTGCAGTCCCCTGGCGAGGAGGTCGTCCTCGGCCGCCGTGATGATCCGGGCCATCGTCCGCACCGTCTGCACCGGGTACCTGCCCACGCTGGTCTCGCCCGAGAGCATCACCGCGTCCGTACCGTCGATCACCGCGTTGGCCACGTCGGAGGCCTCCGCGCGGGTCGGGCGGGAGCTGCCGATCATCGAGTCGAGCATCTGGGTGGCGACGATCACCGGTTTGGCGTTGCGCCTGGCCAGTTTGATCGCCCGCTTCTGGACGATGGGGACCTGCTCCAGCGGCATCTCCACGCCCAGGTCGCCGCGGGCGACCATGATGCCGTCGAAGGCGGAGACGATGTCCTCCAGGGCCTCGACCGCCTGGGGTTTCTCGATCTTGGCGATGACCGGGAGACGGCGGCCCTCGTCGTCCATGACACGGTGGACGTCGAGGACGTCCCGGCCGCTGCGGACGAACGACAGGGCGATGACGTCGAAGCCGGTGCGCAGCGCCCAGCGCAGGTCGTCCTCGTCCTTCTTGGTCAGGGCGGGGACGGAGACGGCGACCCCGGGAAGGTTCAGGCCCTTGTGATCGGAGATCACCCCACCCTCGATCACCCTGGTGCGGACCCGGGGACCGTCGACCGAGGTCACCTCGAGGCAGACTCTGCCGTCGTCGACGAGGATGCGTTCGCCGGGGGCGACGTCGTCCGCGAGGCCGGCGTGGGTGGTGCCGCAGAGATGACGGTCGCCCTCGACTCCCTCCTCCACGGTGATGGTGAAGGTGTCGCCGCGCTCGAGAAGCACCGGCCCTTCACGGAAACGGCCGAGCCGGATCTTCGGCCCCTGGAGGTCGGCGAGAATTCCGACACTGCGCCCGGTCCGCTCGGCGGCCTTGCGCACATGCCGGTAGCGCTCCTCGTGTTCGGCGCGGTCGCCATGGCTCAGATTGAACCGGGCGACGTCCATTCCGGCGTCGACCAGAGCTTCGATCCGGTCGTATGTGTCCGTGGCGGGTCCGAGGGTACAGACGATCTTTGCTCGGCGCATGATGGGGCCCATGCCTTACCAAGTGGTGTGCCGCGGTGCGACGCGACCGCTCAACAACCTTTGAGCGAAGGGATGCTGAATAAATGTTGAATAAATGCCGAAGGGACATGAAAGGAGTTCTGGAGGGATTCCGGACGGTTGTCGAACAGCGTGGGACGGTGTTCTGACTACAGTGTGGGCGGTGCCATCGTGAATCGCGCGTTGAGTTGCGCATATACGTGCTGCCGTTTGGGTTCCAGATCCAGGGGTGCGGCCTCGTTCTGCGCGCCGGGTGCGCCGTAGAGCCCCGTCGCCCGCGCGGCGCCGGGGACCGGCGGACAGGGCTGGGAGGGCACGTCCGCGCCGATGTCGGCGATCTCGATGAGAGAGGTGAGCGTGGTGCCGAGCGCCTCGGCGTACTCCCTGGCCCGTTGGACGGCTTCGCGTACGGCCTGCTGCCGCGCCTGCCGGTGGGCGGGTGAGTCGGGACGCAGGGCCCACCAGGGTCCGTCCACCCGGGTGAGTTCCAAGTCGGCCAGTCGGGTGGTGAGTTCGCCCAGGGCGGTGAAGTCGGAGAGCACGGCGGTGAGATGGACGGTGCCGTAATAGGTGCGGATGCGTTCGCCGCGGCCGTGCCGGGTGAGTTCCGGGGTGATGGAGAAGGCGCCGGTCTCCAGGCGTTCGACGGCCTGGCCATAGGACTTGACGAGGTCGATGACGTCGGCGTTGCGGCGGGTGAGGTCGTCGAGGGCGGAACGGCGGTCCTTGCCGCGGGCGGCGACGGTGATGCCGATACGGGCGATCTCGGGGTCGACTTCGAGGCGGGCCTCGCCGCGGACGGCGATACGGGGCGCGTCGGGGGTGCCGTAGGGGAGGGCGAGGTCGGGTCCTGGTGTGGAAGCTGTTGCCATGCCCCCACTCTGTCACCGTGACCCGGTCCCTCGCCCCCGCCGGTCACCGGATCGCAACCTTCAGGGATGCCGCGGTGCGCCCCGGGCCCCGCGGCGGCCGGGCCGGCCTCAGATGCCGTCCGTGAGGAGTGTCCTGATCTGACGGGTGGGCGGGACCTGGGGCTGCTTCTGCTCGATGCCGAAGGTGGTGAAGGCGGTACGGGCGGGCAGCGGATATGTCTGCGTCCCGGTCACCGAGTTGAGGATGGTGGCACTGCGCCAGGCGGCGAGGCCCAGGTCGGGGGCGCCGACGCCATGGGTGTGGCGTTCGGCGTTCTGCACATAGATGTGGCAGCCGGTGGCGGTGATGGAGGGGTCCAGGACGAGACGGAACTGCTCGTCGATGCGCGGACGTTCCTTGCTGTCGCGGTGCAGATAGGGCTCGAGGGCGGTCAGCAGGGGGGCGAGGGGGCGCTCGCGGTAGCCGGTGGCGAGAACGACGGCGTCGGTGGTGAGGCGGGTACGGGTGCCCTGCTGGATGTGTTCGACATGGAGTTCGATCTGCGAGGTGGCGAGCCGGCCCGCGGTGCGGACGCGGACGCCGGGGGTGAGGACGGCGTCCGGCCAGCCGCCGTCGAGGGTGCGGCGGTAGAGCTCGTCGTGGATGGCGGCGAGGGTGTCGGCGTCGATGCCCTTGTGGAGCTGCCACTGTGCGGCGACGAGCCGGTCGCGCACGGGTTCGGCCAGGGCGTGGAAGTAGCGGGTGTAGTCCGGGGTGAAGTGCTCCAGGCCGAGCTTGGAGTACTCCATCGGGGCGAAGGCCTCGGTGCGGCCGATCCAGCGCAGCCGTTCGCCGCCGGCAGGGCGGTGGCGCAGCAGGTCGAGGAAGACCTCGGCGCCGGACTGCCCGGAGCCGACGACGGTGATGTGCCCGGCCGCGAGGAGGGTGTCGCGGTACCGGAGGTAGTCGGCGGCGTGGATCACGGGGAGGCCGGGGGCGTCCACGAGGGGTTTGAGCGGAGCGGGTACATGGGGCTCGGTGCCGATGCCGAGGACGACGTTGCGGGCGTGGACGCGGCCGAGGGCCTCGGCCTCGCCGCCGGGGCCGAGCTGGGTGAAGTCGACCTCGAAGACGCAGTGGTCGGGGTTCCAGCGGACGGCGTCGACCTGGTGGCCGTAGTGGAGTGCGGGCAGGTTCTCGGAGACCCAGCGGCAGTAGGCGTCGTATTCGGCGCGATGGACGCGGAAACGCTCGGCGAAATAGAAGGGGAAGAGCCTGTCGTGGGCTCTCAGGTAGTTGAGGAAGGACCAGTCGCTGGTCGGGTCGACGAGGGTGACGAGGTCGGCGAGGAACGACACCTGGACGCGGGCGTTCTCGACGAGCAGCCCGGGGTGCCAGTGGAAGCCGTGGCGTTGTTCGTAGAAGGCGGTGCGCAGGCCGGGGAGGGGGTGGGCGAGGGCGGCCAGGGAGAGATTGAAGGGACCGATGCCGATGCCGACCAGGTCGTAGGAGTCGTGGGGGGGTTGCGGGACCTCGGGGGCCTGGGGGGCCTCGGGGGCCTGGGGGGCCTCGGGGGCCTGGGAGGGGTAGGGGATCTGAGAAGTGCGGGGGGCCTGGGAAGCGTGGGGCTCGTAAGGGACCTGGGAGGCGTGGGGGACCTGGGAGGCGTGCGGCTCGTAAGGGACCTGGGAGGCGTGGGGGAATTGGGGGGTGTGAGGGGTGTGGGGGAACTGAGGGTCGTGAGGGGTGTGGGGGGTGTGAGGGGTGTGAGGGGTGTGGGGGGTGTGGGGGGCGTGGTTCATCCGGGGATGCTTCCTTCCACCTGTTTCAGCAGGGCGGCCAGGTCTTCGGAGCGGGCGTCGGGGTTGAGGAGGGTGGCCTTGAGCCAGAGCCGGTCGTCGAGGCGGGCGCGGCCGAGGACGGCCCGGCCCTCGGTGAGGAGCCTGCGGCGTATGACGGCGACGGTCTCGTCGGGGGCGCCGGCGGGCCGGAACAGAACGGTGCTGATGGTGGGCCGGCCGTAGAGCTCGAAGCCGGGGTGGTCCTGGACGAGGTCGGCGAACTCACGGGCGCGGGCGCAGACCTGGTCGACGAGGGCGCCGAGGCCGCTGCGGCCGAGCGCCTTGAGGGTGACGGCGATCTTGAGGATGTCGGGGCGCCGGGTGGTGCGCAGGGAGCGCCCGAGGAGATCGGGCAGACCGGCCTCGGTGTCGTCGTCGGCGTTGAGATAGTCGGCGCGCTGGTGCAGGACGTCGAGGTCGCGGGGGCGGCGGACGGCGAGCAGTCCGGCGGCGACCGGCTGCCAGCCGAGTTTGTGCAGGTCGAGGGTGACGGTGTGGGCGGCCTCGAGCCCGGTGAGCTTGTCGCGGTGGCGTTCGCTGAACAGCAGTCCCCCGCCGTGGGCGGCGTCGATGTGCAGGCGGGCGCCATGGGCGGCGCACAGTCCGGCGATCTCGGGGAGGGGGTCGATGAGACCGGCGTCGGTGGTGCCCGCGGTGGCGGCCACGACCAGGGAACCGCGGGAGCCGGCGAGGTCGGTGAGGGCGTTGTGCAGGGCGGCGAGGTCGATGGTGCCGCCGGGCGCGGGCACGATCACCGGTTCGGGCAGGCCGAGCAGCCAGGCGGCGCGGGGCAGGGAGTGGTGGGCGTTGGCGCCGCAGATCAGGCGGGTGCCGCCGCCGTGGTTCTCACGGGCGAGCAGCAGGGCGAGCTGGTTGGACTCGGTGCCGCCGGTGGTGACGACGGAGTCGGCGAGACCGGCCGCTTGGGCGAGCGCACGGGTGACGAGGGCCTCGAGTGCGGAGGCGGCGGGGGCCTGGTCCCAGGAGTCCAGGGAGGGGTTGAGGGCGCTGGCGGCCAGGTCGGCGGCGGTGGCGACGGCGAGCGGCGGGCAGTGCAGATGGGCGGCGCACAGCGGGTCGGCGGGGTCGGCGGCGCCTTCGGCGAGGGCGTGCACCAGGGTGCGCAGGGCGTCCGGGTCGCCGTGCTCGGGCAGGACGTCCCCCACGGCGTCGCGCACCCGTGCGGCGACCGCCTCGGGCCCTCCCGCGGGCAGCGGCCCGCCGCGGGCGCGCCGGCCGCTGTCGAGGGCGTCGAGCACGGTGTGGAGCAGGGGCCTCAGGGCGCGGGGTCCCTCGGGGCCGGAGGCGAGGCGGGCGGGGTCACCGGGGGGCAGGGCGCTCATGGACCGTCCTCCGTGGCGCGGGGGGGCAGGGACTACAGCTTGTACGCAGTAAAGCCCGACGCGCCCGAAAGCACGACGATCAGGACCCGAAAGTGGGTACGGAGAACCCCTCCGGGCGCGGGCGGCCCGCGGCGGATGCGCGGGGCCGGCCGCCCGGTGTGCCCGATGCGCCGGGGCGGCCCCGCGAGCCGGACCCGGCCCCTCGGGCACACCGGCCCGCGGTCCTTCGCCCGGTGGCCCCGGGCCCACCGGGCGAAGGCGCGCGAAGGTGTGCGCCCGGGGCTCCTACGCCTCCCGGATCCGCAGCGCGCGTGCCAGGTCGTCGAGCTGGTCGACGAGCTTGCGGCGCAGCGCCGGGACCGGGTCGGCGTCACGCAGACAGGCCTGGCCCAGGCGGAGGTGGTCGGCGTCGACGGCGTGGGCGGGGAAGGCCCAGCGGCCGGCGGCCTCGGCGATGGCGGGGCCGCGGCGGGCGGCGAGGGCGACGGCGTCCCGGTAGAAGCGGGGGACGTAGTCCCGCAGGAGCTCGGCCTGCTCGGGCTGCCAGAAGCCCTGGGCGGTGGCGGTGAACAGGTAGTTGGACAGGTCGTCGCGGTGGAACATCGCCTCCCAGGCCGTGCGCTTGGCGTTCTCGTCGGGCAGGGCGGCGCGGCAGCGGGCGGCGCCCTCCTGGCCGGTGGCGGACGGATCGCGCTCCAGTTCGGCGGCGATCGCGGCCTCGTCGACGGCGCCGAGGACGGCCAGCCGGACGAGGATGCGCCAGCGCAGCTCGGGGTCGAGCTCGGGGCCGCCGGGGACGGTGCCGTCGGCGAGCCAGGCGGCGATGGTGTCGGGCTGGGTGACGACGTCGATGAGGCAGCGCACGGCGCTCAGGCGCAGGCCCGGGTGGTCGCCGTCCTCGGTGCGGCGGATGAGGTCGCGGCACAGGGAGCCGAGGGTGGCCAGGACGGCGGGCCGCTGCTCGGGGCGGACGTACCGGTCGGCGATCTGGGTGGTGGCGAAGGACAGGACGCCCTGCACCAGGGCGAGATCGGTCTCCTCGGGCAGATGGGCGGCGGCGGTCGCCAGATAGTCGGCGGGGGCGAGTTCGCCGTCGCGGACCATGTCGCGCAGCGAGTTCCACACCACCGCGCGGGTGAGGGCGTCGGGGATGCCGGACAGGCCGCGCAGAGCGGTCTCCAGGGAGGTCCCGTCCAGGCGGATCTTGGCGTAGGTGAGGTCCAGGTCGTTGGGCACGACGAGGGCGGGACGGGTGCCGAGGCGGGGTGGTGCGGTGCCGTCGCCGGGGACGTCGGTCTCGTAGCGCTCCCGTACGACCAGGGCGCGGCCGTCGCCGCCGAGATCGCGGTCGTAGACACCGACGGTGACCCGGTGCGGGCGGCTGCCGTCGCGGTCGAGGGTGAGGGTCCACTCGCCGGGGCGGGCGTCGACGGACGCGGTGAGCGTGTCGACGCCGGTGGTGCGCAGCCAGGCGTCGGCCCAGGCGTGGACGTCGCGGTCGGTGGCGGAGGCGAGGGAGTCGAGGAAGTCGGCGAGGGTGGCGTTGGCGAACCGGTGCCGGGCGAAGTGGGTGTTGATGCCGGCCAGGAAGTCCTTCTCGCCGAGCCAGGCGACCAGCTGGCGCAGCGCGGAGGCGCCCTTGGCGTAGGAGATGCCGTCGAAGTTGAGCAGGGCGGAGGCGGTGTCGCCGACGGACTCGGGGGCGACGGGGTGGGTGGAGGGGCGCTGGTCGGCGTCGTAGCCCCAGGCCTTGCGGGCGACGCCGAAGTCGGTCCAGGTGTCGGTGAAGCGGGTGGCCTCGGCGACGGTCTGGTAGCCCATGTACTCGGCGAAGGACTCGTTCAGCCAGATGTCGTCCCACCACTTGAGGGTGACGAGGTCGCCGAACCACATGTGGGCCATCTCGTGGGCGATGACCATGGCGCGGGTCTGCCGCTCGGTGTCGGTGACGGCGGAGCGGTAGACGAACTCGTCGCGGAAGGTGACCAGGCCGGGGTTCTCCATGGCGCCGGCGTTGAACTCGGGGACGAACGCCTGGTCGTAGGAGTCGAAGGGGTACGGCTCGTCGAACTTCTCGTGGTAGCGGTCGAAGCACGCGCGGGTGATGCCGAGGATCTCCTCGGCGTCGGCGTCGAGGTGGGGGGCCAGGGAGCGGCGGCAGTGGATGCCGAAGGGCAGGCCGCGGTGTTCGGTGCGCACCGAGTGCCAGGGGCCGGCGGCGACGGCGACGAGATAGGTGGAGATCGGCGGGGTGGGGGCGGCTTTCCAGACGCCGTCGCCGATGTGCTCGGTGACGCCGTTGGCGAGGACGGTCCAGCCCTGTGGGGCCGTGACGGAGAGTTCGAAGACGGCCTTGAGGTCGGGCTGGTCGAAGGCGGCGAAGACCCGCTGGACGTCGTCCAGGAACAGCTGTGTGTAGACGTAGGTCTCGCCGTCGGCGGGGTCGGTGAAGCGGTGCATGCCCTCGCCGGTGCGGGAGTAGCGCATGACGGCGTCGACGCGCAGCTCGTGCTCGCCGGGGGTGAGGTTCTTCAGCGGCAGGCGGTTCTCGGTCAGGCTCTGCGGGTCGAGGGGCTGTCCGTCGAGGGTGGCGGAGCGCAGGGCGGCGGGCTTGAGCTCGACGAACGTGTCCGTGGCGTCCTGGCCGGACCGCACGGTGAACCGGATGACGGTCACGGAGTCGAAGGTGTCGTCCCCGCCGGTCAGATCGAGGCCGACGGTGTAGTGGTGGACGTCGAGGAGCTGGGCACGGGTCTGCGCTTCATCGCGCGTGAGTACGGACATGAACGCCATGCTGCCCGATGCCGTGGACGGGGCACGAGGCGGTTTCGCCGAGAGCCGTACGGTCCGTGCGCACGCCGGCGCGTTCGGTGCGGCGCGCGCGGGACCCCGGTGCGGCGTGTGCGGGACACGGGTGGTCAGCCGGCGCCGGCGGTCCGTCCGGTGCCGTTGTCCTCGGCGATGCGCTCGTGGTGGCGGATCACCTCGGCGATGATGAAGTTCAGGAACTTCTCGGCGAACGCCGGGTCCAGTTTGGCGTCCTCGGCCAGGGCACGCAGCCGTGCGATCTGCCGGGCCTCGCGCTCCGGGTCGGCGGGCGGCAGCCGGTGGGCGGCCTTCAGATGCCCGACCTGCTGGGTCGCCTTGAACCGCTCGGCGAGCATGTGGACGACGGCCGCGTCGATGTTGTCGATGCTGTCCCGCAGCCGCGTGAGCTCCGCACGCACGGCGGGGTCGACGTCGTCCATACCGGTCCTGCTGGTGCTCATGGGCGACAACCCTACGGGGTGGGCCCGTGTCCGATCACGCCCGTCCGGCGGACGCGGAGGGCCGGTGGGGCGCCTACAGTGAGAAGGGCTTCCGGGCGCCTTTGGGGGTACGACGTGGCGAACGACGGACCGGTCGAGCACGGGTATCCGCACCTGGAGACGGTGCAGGCCGCGATCACCGCGCTGTACCGGCGGTTGTCGTACGACACCGTCCGGACGTTCGCGACCAGCGTGGCGCCGGCCGATGTGGCCTTCTGCGACACCGACGACCTGCATCTGGGCGCCCAGCGCGTGGCACGGGAGCTGGTGCGGCACTTCCGGCTGCCGGACGCGCGGCCGATCGTCAGCTTCCGGGAGATGACGCATGCGGCGAACGTCGAGCTGACGGCGGGACCCGAGTACTTCATCGAGCTGAACGACCGTTTCCGCACCCACCGCCGGGACATCGGCGCGGCCCTGGCGCACGAGGTCACGCACGTCTATCTGCACCGCCTGGACCTGTCCTTCCCGGGCACCCGGGAGAACGAGATCCTCACCGACACGGCGGCGGCCTATCTGGGCGCGGGCTGGCTGCTGCTGGACGCCTTCCGGGAGCACGGCGAGTCCTCGCAGAAGCTCGGCTACCTCACCCCCGAGGAGTTCGGCTACGTCCTGGCCAAGCGGGCGCTGGTCTTCGGCGAGGACCCCTCGGCCTGGTTCACCAGCCCGCAGGGGTACGAGGCGTACGTCAAGGGCATGGCCCGGGCCCGCCGTGACGGGCAGCAGCCGCCGCTGACGGCGGCCCGCCGAGCCGGCCGCCGTCAG